>NZ_JABUMQ010000120.1:0-29145 GCF_013336645.1 Myxococcus sp. CA039A
GGGTGGGGTGGGGGCGACGGCGACAGGCTGGTGCGTGCTCGTCCTGCTGCTGGCGTGGGACCGCGCCATCTCCCGGCCCGCGCTCTTCGACGACCTGCCCGCCGTGCGTCCGCTCCTGGCCTGGCTGGTGGACCATGGCGCAGCGTGGCATCCGCGCGCGGCGGCGGTGCTGCTCGCGCTGGTGCATGTCGCGGTGCTCCTGGCCCGACTGGGGACGTGGAAGCGCCGGCTCCAGGTGGGCTTGGGACTGGTGGCCACAGTGGTGGTGCTGTTCGTCGCGGGGCGCGCGGGCGGTGGCGGGACGACGGACGCCAGGCCTCCGCTGGTGGTGCTCATCGGCATCGATGCCTTCCGGCCGGACCGGCTGCGCACGCTGGGCGGAAACGGCGAGGTGGCGCCGCACGTGGACCGGTTCGTGGAGGACGCCACGCTCTTCACGCGGGCGTATACGCCGGTGGCCCAGACGGAGCCCGCGTGGCGCTCGCTGCTCACCGCGCGCTGGCCCCACGAGACGGGCGTGCGCTACGCGCTGACGTCCGAGTCTCGGATGAAGCTCCAGCCCACCTTCGCGGAGTCCTTTGCTCGGGCGGGGTGGCGCACGGTGTTCGCCACGGACTGCTCGCGCTTCCACGCGGAGGGGCCCGCGTCGGGTTTCGCCACCCGGTTGCAACCTCCGCGGGGCGCGGTGAACTTCCTCCTGGAGAAGCTGCGCTACCGCGCGCTCGGCGTCTTCGCAGACCATGCCGTCGGTGCCGCGTGGGTGCCGGAGTTCATCGACAACCGCGCGCTGGCTGGCATCCATGACCCCATGGGCTACGCCGGGCGGCTGACGTCCACGCTGCTCGACGAGGCGAGCCAGGGCCCCACGCTGTTCGCCTTCCACGCCACCGCCGCGCACTTCCCCGGCGACCCCGTCCATCCCTTCTACCGGCGCTTCGTGTCGTCGTCCGAGCCCCTGGAGCGCCGGCTGCGCATGCACTTCGCTCCCGTGTCTCCCGGCGCGAAGGGCGGGTGGAGTCGCGACGGGGCGGAGGCGCTCTACGACGAGCTCATCTCCCAGGCGGATGCGCAGGTGGGCATGTTGCTGGACGCGCTGCGCCGCTCGGGGCGGTATGACGACGCGCTCATCGTCCTCATGTCGGACCACGGCGAGAGCTTCCACGAGGACCGGCCGGACCTGGCGGGCGCCACGCCCGTGCATGGCGCGCGGCTGTCCGATTTGGAGAACCGCATCCTGCTCGCGGTGAAGCCGCCGAAGGGACGTGCTGTCGCGCCCGCCACCTCGGAGGCGCTGGTGCGCCTGGTGGACGTGGGGCCCACGCTGCTGGAGCTGTCGAGCCTGCCCGCGCTCTCCGGCGTGGACGGTGTGTCCCTGGCGCCGCTCTTGCGCGGTGAGTCGCTGGCTCCGTTGAACCTTTACGCGGAGACGGGCTTCACGCACGTCTCGCCCGAGGTGTTCGACAGGGGGCACTGGCCCGGCGCGCCTCGCGCGTTCGACGCGTACCGCATCCGCCCGGACGGCGTGGTGGAGCTGGGTGACGCGGCGCACGAAGCCGTGGTGTTGGAGAAGGACCGGGGCGCGTTCGACGGACATCGCTGGTGGGTGGACCGACCGCAGGCGGATGGCACCCTGCTGCGCGTGTGCGAAGGGGACTGTGAAGGGCTGGACGCGCTGGCGCTGGAGTCGTGGCTGGACACGGTGCGAGGACGGACGCCGGAAGGGGACTCGCGTAAGGTGGCCGGCCATGTCGACGACTCCAGACGCCCCGTCTCTCCAGGAACAGTACGCCCCCCACAACAGCTGCTTCGGCTGCGGCCCGGCCAACACCCAGGGCCTGCGCATCCGCAGCCGCGTGGAGGGTGACCTCGTCGTCGCCGAGTGGACGCCCTCCGAGCACCACCAGGCCTTTCCGGGCGTGCTCAACGGCGGAATCATCGGCGCGCTGCTGGACTGTCACTGCAACTGGACGGCGGCGTACCACCTGATGAAGGCGCAGGGCGCGTCCTCTCCGCCGTGTACCGTGACGGCCGACTACTCCATCACCCTCAAGCGCCCCACGCCCATGTCCGGGCTGGTGCGGCTGGAGGCGAAGCCGGTGGAGCTCAAGGGCGACCGCGCGGTGATTGAAGGCACGCTCACCGCGGGCGGCAAGGTGACGGCGCTGTGCCGGGGCACCTTCGTCGCGGTGAAGGAAGGCCACCCCGCGTACCACCGCTGGTGAGGGCGGAAACACCAGGGGCCCCGACGCCACCCCTCTGGAGGGGAGGCACGCGGGGCCCCGGGAGCAAGACGAAGGCTTTGGGACTACTTGCCCATGGAGATGAGCAGGTCGTGCCGGGCGGCCGTCTGGTTGGGCTGCTCGCGGTCAGCGATTCGGTGGACCTGGTTGGCGATCTTGTCCTGGAGGAGCATGAGACCGTCCAGCACCTGCTCCGGACGGGGCGGGCAGCCGGGGATGTAGACGTCCACCGGGAGGATGCGGTCGATGCCCTGGAGCACCGCGTAGTTGTCGTAGAAGCCGCCCGAGGACGCGCACACGCCGAAGGACACGACCCACTTGGGCTCGGTCATCTGCTCATACACGCGCTTGAGGATGGGGGCCTGCTTCAGGTTGATGGTGCCCACCACCATCAGGAGGTCCGCCTGACGCGGCGAGAAGCGGGGGAACTCGGCGCCGAAGCGCGCGATGTCGTGACGGCTGGCCGCCACGGACATGTACTCCATGCCGCAGCAGGCAGTGGCGTACGGGTAGGTGAACAGCGAGTACTTGCGGGCCCAACCCAGGCCCTTGGAGACCATGCGCTGGAAGAAGCCCATGGCTTCGTCGCGGCGGGTCGTCAGCACTGGAGCGATGTCTGAATCAGCCATGATGTCTCAGCTCTCCCAATCCAGGGCGCCCTTTTTCCAGACGTAGATGAGGCCCACCACCAGGGTCACCGCGAAGACCAGCATCTCCACGTACCCGAACCAACCGAGCGCCTGGAAGTTCACCGCCCACGGGTACATGAACACGGCTTCCACGTCGAACACGATGAACAACAACGCGACGACGTAGAACTTCACGGCGAAGCGCTGGCGTGCCGGGCCGCTCGACTCGGAGCCGGCCTCGAACGGAGTGGACTTGATGGCGCTCGGGCGACTGGGGCCCAGCAGCGAGGTGATGAAAGGAATCGCGACGCCCATGATGCCGGCCAGCAGCAGCACCACCGCCAGGGGCAGGTAGGGCGAGAGGGGAGAGGGAGTCATCGCGCGCGGAACCTAATGACACCGGCCTTGCCATGTCAAAGGGAAAGTCCCCCTGCTCGGTGCCGCAACCCCTTGAGATAACGATGAAAAGCACGGCTTGTCGACTCCGGCGGCGAGCAGGGGGCCTGGGACGGTTCCCCGCATGCCCCGCGAGCAGCGGGCTCGTTTGACGCTTCTGGGGACGCACGCCTACCGTCGGGCGGCGCCGGCGGCCGGCGATCAGCGCGTCACTTGGGAGACGACAGGCATGTGGGGGCGGCTCGGCTTGCGGATGCAGGTGGCCATCGCGGTGCTCGTGCCCTGTCTCACGGTCATCGGCCTGTGCATCTGGAACTTCTCTGCCCGGCAGCGCGAGGTCTCCCTGGAGCTGCTCCAGAAGCGGGCCAGGGTCCTCGCCACGCTCGTGGCCAACCACCCGGCGACGCGGGAGTGGGACGGCACGGAGGCTTCCAAGGAGCGCCTGGACACCGTGCTGGCCCAGTTGGAGGCCCGTGACGTCAACGGTGAGGGTGGCTTCACGGTGAACTATCAGGGGCTGCTCGGGCTGGACGGCCGCCCCGTGTACGAGTCCGCGACGCGACTGCCCGAGCATGCGCGCGGCCGGACGGCGGTGACTCGGGAAGGCTGTGTGACGTCGCTCCTGGCGCTGCGCGAGGTGTCGGTGCGCTGCGCGAGCGGCGAGCGGACGTATGTCGTCGGCCTGGGCCTGGACGAAGCGGCGGCCTCCGTCACCGAGCTGAAGGGCTCCGTGGTGGCGGGGCTGGTGGGCGCGCTGGTGCTGGGGCTGCTGCTCGCGGCGCTCATCGGGCGGACCATCGTCGAGCCCGTGTCCCAGGTGACGGACGTGGTGCGGGACGTGGCCCGTGGAGACGTGTCGCGCGTGGAATTGGACGTGCCGGCCACGGGCGAGGTGCGGTTGATGGCGCAGTCCTTCAACCAGATGCTCGGCACGCTGCGAATCACGGTGCTGGAGCTGGTGTCGCGCACGGAGCAGTTGTCTGGCGCGTCACGTGGACTGCTGGGCGCCTCCGCGGACCAGGAGCACGTCATCAGTCAGCAGGCGGCGTACGCGCAGCAGATCGCCGCGACGTTCGAGGAGCTGAGCCGCACGGCGGAGCAGATCTCCAGCTCCACGGAGGTGGTGGAGTCGAGCGCCCGTCGCACGCACGAGGCCGTGGCCGAGGCGATGGCGGTGGTGGCGCAGGTGGTCGCGGGCATCAACGACATCCGCACCGAGTCCAAGGGCGTGGCGGACGCGATTGTCGGCCTCAACCAGGACCTGCAGCAGGTGTCCAAGATTGCCCACGTCATCAATCAGGTGGCGGAGCGCTCGGACCTGCTGGCGTTGAACGCGGCGCTGGAGGGCACCAAGGCGGGCGAGGTGGGGCGGGGCTTCTCGCTGGTGGCGGCGGAGATGCGCAAGCTGGCGGAGAACGTGTCGGCCTCCGCGCGGGACATCGGCCGCATCGTCGAGAAGGTGCAGGACTCCGGCGAGGAGGCCGCGTCCAAGGCGCGCGTGGGCATGGCCACCAGCGACCGGGGCGTCGAGGTGGCGGAACAGGCGTCCTCGGTGTTCCAGCGAATCGTGGAGTTGGCGCGCGGCACCAGCGAGGCCGCGCGGCAGATCACCATCGCCACGCGGCAGCAGCGTCAGTCCAGCGAGCAGGCGGTGCAGGGCGCTCGCAACGTGGCGGAGCTGGTGAAGCAGGGCGTGGACGCCACGGGCCGCACCACGCGAATCGCCCAGGACCTCCAGGCGGTGGCCGAGGGGCTCACCGCCGTCACCAGCCGCTTCAAGACGACGCGGAGCTGAGAAAGACGCCTACTCGTCGCGCGTCCAGCGGACCTGGAGCTCCAGCTCGTCCACGTCGCCTTCGCGCTCGTGCTCGATGCTGAAGTGCGCATGGGCGGGGACGTGCAGGCGCTCGCCGGCCACCTGGATGCTGAACCCCTTGCCGCTCTCCACCGCGTCCGCGAGGCGTCGCAGCTTCGCGACGAACTGCGCGCGGGGATAGACCTTCTCGATGTCACGCTTCGGTCGCTTCGCCATCGCTTCATCCTGCCAGCGACGTGCAAACCCGTCGAACTTCATTACTGTGCGCGCCCATGGGCTCGCTCGAACTGTCCCCCGCGCATTTCCGGCGTCTGGCTGACCGCGTCTCCACCCTGGCCGAGGAGTGGCTCGAAGGGCTCGACTCACGCCCCATCGCGCCCTCCATCACCGGCGCCGCATCGGACGCGATGTTCTCCGAGGGACTCCCCGAGCAGGGCCTCGGAGACGCCGCGCTGGATGCGCTGCGGCCCTTCATGGAGGGCTCTCGCGCGGGCAACGCGCGGTTCCTCGCGTACGTGTTCGGCTCGGGCGAGCCGGTGGGTGTGCTCGGCGACTACGTGGCCAGCGTGGTGAACCAGAACGTCACCGCGTGGCGCTCGGCGCCCACGGTGGTGAGCCTGGAGCGCTCGGTGATTCGGAGCCTCGCGAGCGCGGTGGGCTGCGAGGGCTTCACCGGGAGCTTCGCGGGGGGAGGCTCCTCCGCCAACCTCATGGCCCTGGCCATGGCGCGTGAGTCGCTCGCTCCCGCCAATGAGGACGGCGCGCCGTCCGGCGTGGTGTACGCGTCGGCTGAAGTCCACATGTCCATTCCAAAGGCTGTCGCGCTCCTGGGCCTGGGGCGCAAGAACCTGCGGCTGATTCCCACGGATGCGCAGTGGCGGATGCGTCCGGACGCACTGGCTCGCGCGATAGCCGAGGACAAGGCCGCGGGCCTACGTCCCCTGGCCGTGGTGGCGACGGCGGGCACGGTGAACACCGGCGCGGTGGACCCGCTGACGGCGGTGGCGGCGCTCACGCGCGAGCACGGCCTGTGGATGCACGTGGATGGCGCCTACGGCGCGCTCGCGGCCATGGCCTTCCCGGAGCGCTTCGAGGGACTGGGCCTGGCGGACTCCCTGTCCATGGATGCGCACAAGTGGCTCTATCAGCCAGCGGACTGCGGCGTGCTGCTGTTCCGCGACGCGAAGGCCGCGCGGCGTGCCTTCTCCTTCACGGGGGACTATGCGCGCGCCCTGAACGCGGACCCGGTGGAGGGCTTCGCGTTCTTCGACGAGTCGATGGAGCTGTCACGTCGCGCTCGAGCCCTGAAGGTGTGGCTCTCCGTCCGCTTCCACGGGCTCGCCGCGTTCCGCGAGGCCATCCGCCGCGACGTGCGGAACGCGGAGCGCCTGGAGGCGCTCGTCCGGGACACGGCGGGACTGGAACTCCGCTCCCCGGCGACGCTGAGCGCGGTGTGCTTCCGCTACACGGGCGGACTTCCGGACGCGGGGCTCGACGACTTCAACACGCGACTGCTGGCGCGAATCAACCGGCGGGGCCGTGTCTACATCTCCAACGCGACGCTGGAGGGACGCTTCTTCCTGCGCGCCTGCTTCGTGAACCACCGCACCACGCCCGGGGACGTGGCGACGGTGGTTCACGAGGTGCTCGCGGCGGCGGAGGAGCTCAGGGCCTCGTAGTCACGTCACGAGGCCCTGGGCGCGGGCTCAGGCGTGACTCTGCTGGAAGCGGTGGAGGGCCTCCTCCACCTCGTTGGCGAGCGCCATCACCTGGTCGCCGACCTCTGACTTCCCCTCGCGCTGGGTCTCCTTCATCTTCTCCTTCACCTTGTCCTTGAGGGGGCCGATGCTCAGGCTGCCCGGGGCCTGACTGGGCACGTAGTCGATGAGGCTCTCCGCGAACTTCTTCACCAGCCCCTGGGCCGGGACGAAGAGGAACATGCGCTGGCCGTACCATTGCGTGTAGAGGCCGGAGAAGAGCGCCTCCTCGAACGGGTCCGAGCGCACGTTGATGATGTAGGGCCAGGAGGGGTTGAAGCGCTTGCCGCTGAACCACATGTCCGGGCCCCGGCCATCCTGGTAGCTGAAGATGACCTTCCAGTCGTCGTAGCGCACCGCCGCGATGTTGCCGCTGTCGAGCACGTAGATGAACTCGTGTCGCTGTCCCGGATCCTTGCCCGCGAGCAGCCCGCGCTGGTCATACCCATCCAGGTGCACGCGGAACTTCTTCTTCCCCACCGTGTGGCCCTGCTTGCACTTGTCCACGATGTCCTCGGGACCGCCCGACGCCGCGACGAAGGTCGGCATCCAGTCCTCGTGCGCGAAGATGTCGTTGATGACGGTGCCCGCCTCGATGACCCCGGGCCACCGCACGACGCAGGGGACACGCACGCCGCCCTCCCACGTGGAGCCCTTCTCGCCCCGGAAGGGCGAGTTGCCGCCGTCGGGCCAGCCCATCTTCTCCACGCCGTTGTCGGTGGAGAACACGACGATGGTGTTGTCCGCGATGCCCAGGTCATCCAGCTTCTTCAGCAGCATGCCCACGTGGTCATCCAGCTCCGTCATCGCATCCGCGTACAGGCCCTTGCCCGTCTTGTTGCGGTACTTCTCCTGCAAGAACGTCCACACGTGGGTGCGCGTGCTGTTGTGCCAGAGGAAGAAGGGCTTGTCGTCCTTCGCCGCGCGCTCCATGAATGACAGGGAGGACTTGAGGAACTCCTCGTCCACCGTCTCCATGCGCTTCGTCGTGAGCGGCCCGGTGTCGACAATCTTCTGCCGACCCACGCGGCCCCAGCGTGGATCCTCCGTCGGGTCGTCGCGGTCCGTGGACCAGCAGTGGAGCACCCCTCGCGGACCGAAGCGCTCCTTGAACGCCGGATCCTTCGGGTAGTCGGGGCACTCGGGCTCGTTCTCCGCGTTGAGGTGGTAGAGGTTGCCGTGGAACTCGTCGAAGCCGTGCACCGTGGGCAGGTAGCGATTCGAGTCGCCCAGGTGGTTCTTCCCGAACTGGCCGCACACGTAGCCCTGGGGCTTGAGCAGCTCCGCGATGGTGGGGTCCGAGTCCTGGAGGCCGTAGGCGGCGCCTGGCATGCCGATGGTCGTGAGCCCCGTGCGCAGCGGGTTCATGCCGGTGATGAAGGCGGCGCGGCCCGCGGTGCAGCTCTGCTGGCCGTAACAGTCCGTCATCATCGCGCCCTCCTTCGCGATGCGGTCGATGTTGGGCGTCCGGTAGCCCATCATTCCCTGGTTGTAGGCGCTGACGTTCCACAGGCCGATGTCGTCACCCCAGATGACCAGGATGTTCGGCTTCTTCCCCGGCTGCTTGCTGTCGTGGCCGTTGCCGTTGCCGTTGCCCTTGCTCTTGGATTTTCCGATGAACGCCATTCGCTCCGCCCCCCGCTGTCCCGCCGTCGGTGAAATCCGTCCGGCCGACAGGCAAGGTGAGGCGGGGTGGTGTGAGGGGCGACTTGCCCTGCGGGGCAGTGGTCGGCCGGCTCCATTCCCGAACCCGTGCGTCCAGGCGAGCGTCGCCCCGCCCCAATGACTCACACCCGCGGCCGTTGCGCCTCCCTCTTTCGAGAAACGAGGGGGGACCCATGACGCTGGACCGCATTCGCCGCATCGCGCGCACGTGGCGCATCAACACGCTCAACACCGCTGTCTATGTCGCGTCGGGTGGCACCAAGACACTTCACGAAGGTCACTTCGCCCGCTGGCGCGGAACCTGGCGCAACTGGAGCCGGACCTTCGAATGTCAGCCCGAGCGTTTCGAGACGCCGGGCACGGAGGCGGAGCTGTGTCGCATCGTCCGTGAGTCGGAGAAGGTCCGCGTCGTGGGCGGGGGACATTCGTTCAACCGCTGTCCGCTGACCCAGGGGACCCTGATTTCGCTCGATGCGCAGAACCGCGTCCTGGAGGTCGACATGGAGCGGCGAGTGGTGCGCGTCCAGGCTGGCATCCGGCTGCGCGACTTCACCCGGCGGCTCCTGGAGCACGGCCTTGCGTTACCGGTACTCGGGTCCACGAACGCGCAGAGCCTGGGGGCGCTGATTGGCACGGACCTGCACGGCACGGGCAGGTCGCATGGCTTCCTCTCCGAGCAGGTGCTGTCGCTGCGCGTGGTGGACGCCGCGGGCGAGGCGCGCACGCTCCGGCGCGGCACGCCCGAGTTCCATGCGGTGGCGGGCTCGATTGGCACCTGCGGTGTCGTCACCGAGCTGGAGCTCCAGTGTGTCCCCGCGTTCAACCTGGAGAAGCGCCTGGAGGTCGTCCCGCGTCGGTGGGCCGAGGACCACCTGGACGAAATCCTCGGCACGAATGACCACGTCAGCTTCTATTACGTGGGCGGGATTGACGCGGAGCACGTCCGGATGAACGTGTGGAACCGGTCGACGCGGCCTCCATCGCGGTTCTGGCACCTCCGGAAGATGGGGCTGGAGCTGCTGGACATGTCGCTGTCGGGCTATCTGCTCGGCTTGTCCCGGGTGCTGATGCTGACGGAGCCCTTCGCGAAGGTCGGCTTGTTCTTCATGAAGCTCACGCAGCAGGGACGCAGGACGGTGCTCCCCATGTGCTCCGCCTTCTCGCGCCAGCTCTTCTACCACCACGATGAGATTGAGTACGGCGTGCCCTTCGCCGTGCATCAGCGGTGTCTCCAGGAGGTGTTCGAGCTGCTGAAGCGACGGCGCTTCGTCTGCATCGTCGAGGTGCGCTTCACGCCCGCGACCTCCATGGCCACGGTGGGGCCGGGCGTGGGACGGCGCACGTGTTTCATCGAGCTGGCGCCCAGCCTGTCCGTCGACTCGAGCTCCGTCTTCGCGGAGGCGGAGCAGATCTTCCTCAAGTACGGCGGACAGGTCCATCTGGGGAAGGCGACGCGCGCCACCGAGGAGGACATGGAGCGGATGTATGGCGTGCGCTGGCACGCGCTGCGCACCGTGCAGCGCGCCCAGGACCCCGATGGGAAGTTCGTCAACGACTTCGTGGCCCGCGTCTTCGGCCCCACGCGGAGGCTGGAGACGCGGGACGAAGACGCGCCGACACCGGAGCCCGTCGTCTCCTGGGGCTGAAGCGCCGCGCGCTACTGGTCCAGGACGTAGGCGAACAGCAGGGGGGCGACGATGGAGGCATCGCTCTCGACGATGTACTTGGGCGTGTCGAGGCCCAGCTTGCCCCAGGTGATCTTCTCGTTCGGCACCGCGCCCGAGTACGAGCCGTAGCTCGTCGTCGAATCGCTGATCTGACAGAAGTAGCCCCAGAGCGGCACGCCGGTGCGCTGCAAATCTTGATGCAGCATGGGCACCACGCAGATGGGGAAGTCGCCCGCGATGCCGCCGCCAATCTGGAAGAAACCCACGGGCGTCTTCGGAGCCACGTCCGTGTACCAGGCGGCCAGTGTCTGCATCGCCTCGATGCCGGTGCGCACCGTGTGCACGTTCTTCACGTCCCCGGAGATGCAGTGCCCCGCGTACATGTTGCCGAGCGTCGCGTCCTCCCAGCCCGGCACCCAGATGGGCAGGTTCTTCTCGCACGCGGCCAGCAGCCAGCTGTTCTTCGGGTCGATTTCGTAGCTCGACTCCAGCTTGCCGCCGCGGAGCACGCGGTACATGAACTCGTGCGGGAAGTAGCGCTCGCCCGCGCGGTCCGCCGCCATCCACTCCTCGAGCACCACCGCTTCGATGCGCCGCATCGCCTCCATCTCCGGGATGCAGGTGTCGGTGACGCGGTTCATGTGCCGTCCGAGCAGCGCCAGCTCATCCGCGGGCGTGAGGTCCCGGTAGTTCGGCACCCGCTCGTACGCCTCGTGGGCCACGAGGTTGAAGAGGTCCTCTTCCAGGTTCGCCCCGGTGCAACTGATGGCGTGGACCTTGTCCTGGCGAATCATCTCCGCCAGGGAGATGCCCAGCTCGGCCGTGCTCATGGCCCCCGCCAGTGTCACCAGCATCTTTCCGCCGCCATCGACGTGACGGCGGTAGCCCTCGGCCGCGTCCACGAGCGCGGCGGCGTTGAAGTGACGGAAGTGCGTCCGACAGAAGTCCCTGATTCCCATGCGTGCTGCTCCCGGCGACCACGAGGTACAAGCGCGGGGGCTGTCGCCAGGAACACACCACGCCTGAACGCTCTACGGTCCGGACTGGCACCGCCATCGAAGCGTCGGGTGGCTCGGCGGGGTTCGTATATTCGCTTCACCCACGCGCCGCAACATGGGCGGCGGGCCTGCTCGGCGGGCAGGGAGCTCAGGCGGCGGCGCGGGACTTCAGCTTCGCGAACAACTCCGGCGGCATCGCGGCCGTGCCCAGGCGGTGCTCGGGCGACACGGCCTCTCCATGGAAGTCACTGCCGGCGGTGGGCACCAGGTCGTGCTCCTTCGCCAGAGCCAGATACTTCTGCCGCAGCCCCGGGTTGTGGTCCGCGTGCAGCACCTCCAGGCCGGAGAGCCCCGCCTTCGTCAGCTCGCGAATCTCCATCCGCTCCGCCTTGGACGAGCCCGGGTGCGCCAGCGTCGCCGTGCCGCCCGCGTTGCGGATGAGGCGGATGGCGTCCGCGCCGTCCAGCTTGAAGCGCTCCACCCAGGCCATGCCCCGCGTCCCCAGGAAGCGGTCGAACGCGGCCTTCATGTCCACCGCCCAGCCCTGGTCCACCAGCACCCGCGCCAGGTGCGGCCGGCCCAACTGCGCATCCCCCGCGACGGCCAGCACATGCTCCATGCGCACCGGGAAGCCCAGTTGCTGCATCCGGGCCACCATGGCCTCCATGCGCTGCTCGCGCTCGCCGCGCAGGCGCTGGGCGAACCGCGCGAGGTCCTCGTCGTCCGGCCTCACGAAGTGCCCGAGGATGTGTACCTCGCGACCCAGGACGAAGGCGGACACCTCGATGCCCGGCACCAGCTCCACGCCGTGAGCGCGCGCCGCTTCGCCGGCCTCCGCCAGCCCCGCCACCGTGTCGTGGTCCGTCACCGACAGCACCGTCACCCCCGCCGCCGCCGCGCGCGCCATCAGCTCCGTGGGCGTGTACTGGCCGTCGCTGGCGGTGGTGTGGGAGTGCAGGTCGATCATCTCGGGCTCCGGGGCGAGCGGTTGAAAGCCGCACTGTCGCGACCTAGGCTCTTCTTCAAACCACGGACAACGTCAAGAGCGATGCCGCAGCACCCACTCCAAATCTCACGAAAGATTGAGTACGGGCTGCGGGCCATGACCTTCCTGGCCTCACAACCCCTGGAGCGCATGGTTCCCTTCCGGGAAATCGCGCGCCGGATGGACGTTCCCGAGGACTTCCTCGCCAAGATTCTCAAGGTCCTCGTCTCCCAGAAGCTCGTGCGGTCCACCCGGGGCGCGCACGGGGGCTACGCGCTGTCCCGGCCCGCCCGCGAGGTGACGTTCCTGGAGGTCATCGAGGCGGTGGAAGGGCCCGTCCACGTCAATGTCTGCCAGGACACGCAGCACGATGGCTGCAAGGCCACCGGCAGCTGCACCATGTACGGCGTCTGGAAGCTGGGGCAGCAGCGGATGCTGGACGTGTACCGCTCCACCACGCTGGACCGTCTGGCGATGACAGAGCTGCGGGCCCCGTCGGAAACCGGCTCGCCGGCCGTGACGGCGCGGGCCTAGACTGCCCGCCCCATGGCCAAGAAATCCGACACGAGCATCGAGAACCGGGTGTACCTCTTCGAGTCGCTCGCCAGCAGCTACGTGGCCGCGGCCTCGGAGGCGCTGGGCTCCAAGGACTCCGCCGAGCGCGAGCGTGCCCGGAGGGCCCTCGCGGAGCTGGCCTTCGTCTCCTGTGTGGTGGCGGACACCGGGGACCTGACGCCCGAGCAGGTCCGGGAGCGGGTGCTGAGCGCGCCCGCCGTCGACGCCGCCCCCCAGAAGCGCGGCAGCCGTCGCAAGCGCGACAAGTAGGGGCGGGGGCTCAGGCGGTGCTCCCCTTGGCGGGCGGGCGGTGTTAGATCGCCGCGCCATGGCCAAGACCTCCTCGAACCCGAAGAAGTCCCTCCGCTCCGCGTACTCCGGCGCCCGCAAGGCGGACCCCCGTCCCATCACCGGCAAGGAGAGGCCGGCGGAACTGCTCGCCCACGCCTTCAGCGCCTACGTGGGCCGCCAGGAGCGCACCGCGTTCGAGCTGATGTCCAAGTCGATGGAGGACGACGCGTCCATCTTCCTCACGCTGTCGGGCGCGATGACGCCGGCGGGTCTGCACCAGAGCTGTCTGATTCCCCTCATCGAGAAGGGCGTCATCTCCGCCATCACCACGACGGGCGCGAATCTGTACCACGACGCCCACCGCATCATCGGCCACGCCATCCGTGAGGTGAACCCCAACGCGGGCGACCTCCAGTACCGGCTGGCGCGCATCATCCGCATCTATGACCTGGGTTTCTGGGAGGAGGCGCTGCTCGACACCGACCGCCTCTTCTCCGCCATCATCCGGCAGCCCGAGTTCCAGAAGAAGATGACCACGCCGGAGTTCCACTTCCTGCTCGGCAAGGCCATCCACGGAATCGAAAAGCAGCTGGGCGTGAAGCAGCCGTCGCTCCTGTCCACCTGCTACAAGCACGCGGTCCCCATCTGGGTGGGCGCGGTGCAGGACGGCTCCATCTTCCTGAACATCGTCAAGCTCAAGCGCCTGCTCGGGCCCGAGTTCAAGTTCGAGCTCGACATCAACGACGACGTCTACTCCATGGCGGCGATGCAGCACTTCTGCCGGCACAACGGCAGCAAGCGACTGGCCATCTGGATTCTGGGCGGCGGCGTGCCGAAGAACTACACGCTCCAGGGTGAGCCGCTGCTGGACCAGATTCTCAACGTCCCCACGTCGGGCTTCGACATCGACGTGCAGTTCTGCGTGGACCCGGTGGACAACGGCGCGCTGTCCAGCTGCCCCGCGGGCGAGGGCCACACCTGGGGCAAGGTCTCCGTGGAGGCGGTGGAGACGGGCTCCGTCTACGTCCACTGCGACGTGACGGCGGTGTTCCCCTGGCTGACGCACGCGCTGCTCAACGAGCCGAAGAACAAGCGCAAGCCCATGCGGCTGATGGACCGGCTGCCGGAGGCCATCACCTTCCTCGACGCCGATGTGAAGAAGCGCAGCAAGGCGCTGATGAAGACGCTGGACTGGAGCGTGGAGGAGGCGGAGCCTTCCACCAAGAAGGACGCGAAGAAGCACGAAGCCTACGTCCGCTGAACGCCCCAGGCCCCCAGGCTCCAAGGAGCTTCCGACCCATGAGCACGCAACAGCCCCCTGCCACCGGCGTGGTGATGACCCTGGTCAGCCACGCCCAGTTCAAGACGCAGCTCACCCACGGACCCTCCAGCGCGGGTCTCCAGACGGAGGCGCCTCGCGACAATGGCGGCACCGGCGGCAGCTTCTCGCCCACGGACCTGGTGGGCGCGGCGCTGATGTCCTGCGCGGTGACGACGATGCACCTGTTCGCCTCGCGCGAGGGCATCGCCCTGGGAGAGATTCGCGCGAAGGTGGAGAAGCGGATGACGCCGCCGCCGCGCCGCATTGGCGAGCTGGTGCTGGACATCCAGATGCCCGCGGGCCTGTCCGCCGAGCACCGTGCTCGCCTGGAGCAGGTGGGCCGTGAGTGTCCGGTGGCTCGCAGCCTCCACCCCGAAGTGAAGCTGCCGCTGACGTTCAGTTACCCGGACTGAGCCGGCGCCCGGCTGTCCGGCCGTCCTCCAGTGGAGCCTCCGGGCCTTTGCTGCCCGGAGGCTCCCGCGTGAGAACCCTTCCCCCGCGGCGGTGTGGGCCGCGTGGCCGGGAGGGGCGGCATGGATGCGAAGCGACTGGGTATCTATCTCAGCGATCACCACGCGGGCTCGGTGGCGGGCATCGCGCTGGCGCGGCGCACCGAGTCGGAGAATCACAGCAACCCCGTGGGCCACTTCCTGGCCGCGCTCATCCCGGAGCTGCGCCAGGACCAGCGGACGCTCGAGGCGGTGATGCGGGCCCTGGAGCTGCGCAAGGACCCGCTCAAGTCCCGCGTCGCGTGGGTGATGGAGAAGGCGGGCCGCCTGAAGCTCAACGGCCACTGGGTGCGCTACTCGCCCTTGAGTCGCCTCATCGAACTGGAGGGCCTGTGCACGGCCACCGAGGGCCGCATGTCCCTGTGGAGCACGCTGGCGCGGCTCCAGCTTCACGACTTGCGGCTGGCGGGCTTCGACTTCGAGTCGCTCGTCGCCCGGGGTGAGCTGCAACAGGCGGGGCTCCAGCGGCTGCGCGCCCGCGCGGCGGATGTCGCCTTCGCGGACGAGCCCACGCCCTTCGGCGCCGGGGAGCCCGCCATCGCCAGCTACTGAAAACACCACGCCCCCCGACGCTTCCCCTCAAGGGGCGCGGCGGAGGGCGGGGTTTGAAGCGTCGAAGGCGAAGTGACTACGTGCCCGACGGAGACACCGGAGGACGGGTGGCGTCCGGCACCGGCACCAGACGGAGCTGGCTGGCGCTGCCCGCGAAGGTCGCGTCCACGCCGCGCTCCAGGTACGTGTAACCGGACAGGCCGTCCTCGTACATGCGCAGCAGGGTGCGCGACTCGTCCAGGGAGATGCGGCCCTGGCGCAGCGCCATCTCGGTGAACTTGCGCAGCCGGGCCACCAGGTCATCCCTGCTGTAGCTGACGTAGTTCAGCACTTCCGTCACGGTGTCACCGGCCACCACGTGGTCGATGAGGTAGCCCCCGTTGGGCGCCAGCGACACCTGCACCGTGTGCGTGTCCCCGAAGAGGTTGTGCAAGTCGCCGAGAATCTCCTGGTACGCGCCGACCAGGAAGATGCCCAGGTAGTAGTCGTCATCGTTGAGCGCGTGCAGCTCCAGCGCGTCCTTCACCTCGCGCTTGTCGATGAAGTGCTCAATCTTGCCGTCCGAGTCGCAGGTGATGTCCGCCAGCGTCGCGCGGCGCGTCGGCTTCTCCGCCAGCCGGTGGATGGGCATCATCGGGAAGAGCTGGTCAATCGCCCACGAGTCCGGCAGCGACTGGAACACGGAGAAGTTGCAGAAGTACGTGTCGCTGAGCGCCTTCTCGAGCGAGTCCAGCTCCTCGGGAATCTCGCCGGCCTCCTTCGCGATGCGCATGATCTTGTGGCAGGTGGCCCAGTAGATGTTCTCGGCCGCCACGCGCTGCTCCAGCGACAGGTGACCCAGCGAGAAGAGGGTGAGGCTCTCCTCCTTGGCATCCTGCGCGTCGTGCCACGCCTCCAGCAGGTTCTTGTTCGTCACCTCGCGGAAGGTGGACAGGAGGTTGCGCACCACGGAGGGCGCCTTCTCGTCCACCTTGTCTGGCACGTGGGCCGGGTCGAACTCGCTGGTGCCCAGCACGTCCACCACCAGCACCGCGTGGTGCGCGACGACGGCGCGGCCCGACTCGGAGACGAGCGTCGGGTGCGGCACGCCAGCGCGGTCACACGCCTCCATCACGCCGAAGACGACGTCGTTGGCGTACTCCTCCGTCGTGTAGTTCATGGAGGAGGCGAAGTTCGTCTGGGAGCCGTCGTAGTCCACGCCCAGGCCACCGCCCACGTCCAGGTACTTCAACGGCGCGCCCTGACGCGCCACCTCCACGTAGAAGCAGCCCACCTCGCGCAGCGCGTTCTTCACGTTGCGGATGTTGGAGATCTGGCTTCCCAGGTGGAAGTGCAGCAGTTCGAAGGCGGGCAGCAGGCCCGTGTCCTTCATGAAGCTGATGCAGCTCATCAGCTCCGACGAGGACAGGCCGAACTTGGAGCGGTCTCCGCCGCTGGCCTCCCACTTGCCGGCGCCACGGGTGGACAGCTTCACGCGCATGCCCAGCCGCGGGGTGATGCCCGTGCGGCGCGAGACCTCCGCGATGAGGGGCAGCTCGCTGGGCTTCTCCACGACGAGGATGACGTTGCGGCCCAGGCGCGAATAGAAGAGGGCCGTCTCGATGTACTCCTCGTCCTTGTAGCCGTTGCAGATGACGAGCGCTTCCTCGTTCTCCAACAGCGCCATCACCGCCATCAGCTCCGGCTTGCTGCCGGCTTCCAGGCCGTAGTTGTAGCCCTTGCCCGCCTCGATGATGGTCTCCACCACGTAACGGTGCTGGTTCACCTTGATGGGGTAGACGCCCCGGTAGCCGCCCTTGAAGCCCTGGTCGGCCATGGCCTTGCGGAAGGCCTCGTTGAGGTGGACGACGCGGTGGCGCAGCACATCCGTGAAGCGCAGCAGCAGCGGCAGTCCAATGCCCCGGCGACGAACTTCGTCCACCAGGTCCTTCAAGTCCATGCTGGGGGCCTGGGGGCCGTCCGGATGGACGCAGACGTGGCCCTTGTCGTTGATGCCGAAGTAGGGCGAGCCCCAGTTCCGGATTCCATAGAGCTCGTGCGCGTCAGCGAGGGTCCAGCGGTGCGGAGGGGCGTTTGCGGGCATCGGCGGTTCGAGGCTCCCAGGGAAATGGAGGGTGGACTCCAGTCAACACTGGAGGGGCGCGGGAACTATAGGAAAGCCCCCCCGCATACAACAGCCGGCTGAAGGGACAGCAAGCTGGCGGGCAGGCGACCACCCCGGGCCCCTGTCCTGGCGGGCGGACCTTCCATCTGATTCCTACCCTTTGGACGGAGTGTCGGGAGGACGCGTGGATAGAAGGGAAGGGTACATGGAGTCGTCCGCACGCAGGGAAGAAGCGCCGCTGACCCCTCGGGAAATCTTCGAGCGACTGGACCGCTACGTCATCGGCCAGGACGCCGCCAAGCGGGCGGTGGCCATCGCCGCCCACAATCACCTCAAGCGCGTGCAGGCCCGGAGGCTGCGTCGGCAGTCGCTCATCAAGAAATCCAACATCCTGCTCATTGGCCCCACCGGCAGCGGCAAGACGCACATCGCCCGCAACCTGGCGGACATCCTCCAGGTGCCCTTCACCACCGTGGACGCCACCGAGTACACGGAGGCGGGCTACTACGGCAAAGACGTGGAGGTGATGATCTCCGACCTGCTCCTCAAGGCGAACCACTCCGTCGAGGACACGCAGCGGGGAATCATCTTCGTGGACGAGGTGGACAAGATTGCCCGCCGCTCCCAGGGCGCCCGCAACGGTGCGGGCAGCCGGGACATCGGTGGAGAGGGCGTCCAGCAGGCCCTGCTGAAGCTCCTGGAGGGCCGTGAGGTGTACGTGCCGCTCAACGTCACCCAGGCCTGGAACAAGAGCGACTTCGTCCAGGTGGACACGCGCGACATCCTCTTCATCTGCGCGGGCACCTTCAGTGACTTGCACGACGCCGGCGACGAGGCGTCCAGCAGGCCCCTGGGCTTCGGCGCGGACGACGCCTCCAAGCGGCTCCGCAAGCGCATCAGCACCAAGCAACTGGTGGAGTTCGGGATGCTGGCGGAATTCCTCGGCCGCCTGCCCGTGGTGGTGCAGTTGGATTTGCTGGGCGAGGCGGACCTCATCCGTGTGCTCACGGAGCCGCCGGACTCCATCGTCCGGGAGTTCCGTGAGCTGTTGGCCATGGACGAGCTGGAGCTGGAGTTCGACGACGCGGCGCTGCGCGAGGTGGTGCACTACTCGGTGTCGCGCGGGCTGGGGGCTCGTGGGCTGCGCTCCATCCTGGAGCACGTGATGGCGGACATCATGTTCGAGGCGCCCGAGCGTCGTCGTCGGCAGTTGAAGGTGGACGCGGATTACGTGCGTCCCCGGCTGGTGGGGCTGGACGCCGTGCAGCTCAACGTATGACGTCCCCGGCATGCTCCGAGGCCCGGGCCGCCGCTCCCAGTCGGGCGGCGATGTCCGGGTCCTGGATGAGCTGGAGGACCAGGTCGTTGCGCAGGAGCGCGGCCGTGTCGCCCCGGACGAGCGCCTGCTTCACCTTGTCGTCCTGGAGGAGCCGCTGGAAGCGCGGGTCCTTGCGCAGGGCCTTGAAGGCGGGGTCGTTCTTCAGTGTCGCCGCGCGCTCCGGGTCCCCCGCGGCCTTGGCCACCTGGACCATGTCGTCCATGGGGGCGAACTGGGTCATCTCGAAGAGGTTGTAGCGGCGCGCGGCGTGGGCGGCCAGGGAGTCCTTGGGCGACACGCCGATGCGCTTGCCGGCGACGATGACGTGCTGCTCGAAGAAGGTCATCGCGCTCAGGGCCATCCAGGCGAAGGCCGCCGTCTTCCCCGCGCCCAGCACGAAGCCGAGGAACCGGTCGATGCCCCGGTTCTCGTTCTGCTTGCCCGTGGCGAGGAAGCGCTGGAGCAGGGTGCCCAGCGCGTAGCGCACGGTGAGCCACACGCCGACGAAGAGCAGCACCGTGCCCAGCAGGAGGCCCAGCAGCAGCGGGCCGTCGAGTGCCTCCGCCAGCCGGGGTGCGACGAAGGGGCCCAGCCGGCGCGAGGCGAAGAACCCCAGCGCCAGGCCCACCCAGTTGGCCACCTGGCGTGAGGCGCCGGTGAGGGCGCCGATGAGCCCGAAGAAGAGCACCATGCCCAGGATGATGAGGTCGATGACCATGGGGCTTTGCCGCGCCTCCGGACGACGTCAGCGAATCTTGAACGAGTCGCCCTTGGCCTTGGCTTCTTCAGACAGGCGCTTTTGCGCCTCGGCCAGGCTCTCCTTGTAGCGGGGATTGGAGGGCTCGTAGGTGAGGGCCATCTTCAAGTTGCGCTCGGCGGCGGACCAGTTGCCGGCGTCGATGTCCTTCTGGGACTGCTGGTAGAACTGGCGCCCCTTGGGGTGGGTGCCAATCTGTTCTTCCTGCTCCTTCTTCGCGGCGGCCTTCGTCTCGGATTCGGACGCCTCGGTGAAGCGCAGCTTCTGCGCGCGCTCGGCGCCCGTCACATCGACGAGGTACTTCTTGCGCTTCGTGTCGTCGCGCAGGACGTAATAGGCCTCGGTGACGCGCTTGTAGAGCTCGTGCACCTGCTCCTTGAGCTGCTTGTCGTCGATGTGGAAGAAGCGGTCCGGATGGTAGGTGCGGCTCTCCCGGTAGAACGCCTTCTTGATGTCGGCGGGAGTGGCCGTGCGCTCCAGCAGGAGCACCTCGAAGTAGTCGAGCTGGTCCAGCTTCGCGCAGCGCGACTGGAGGTCCGCGAGCTGGTGTTCATCCAGGCCCGGGCCCTTGGCCGCGCTCGGCGGTGGAGGCGGCGCCATGGGCGCGATGGATGGGACCGCCGGCGCGATGGGCGGCACCATGGGGCTGATGGCCGGAACGCGGGGCGCCGTCATCGGCGGGATGCCCGGGACGGTGGCCGCGGCGGGAGGTCGGGGCGGCAGGTCCGAGGGCGCCAGTGCCGGCAGCGACATCGTGGGCCGTGCGCCCGGACGTGCCTGCGGAGCTGAGGTCGGCGGCGGAGGCGGGACGACCTGTCCGACGGCGAGCGTCGGAGGTGGACGGGGCGTGAGCGCGGGACCCCGTGGCGCGGCGCCTTGCGGCGGTACGGCCGGGGCGATGCTCGGAACGGTGGTGTGGGGCGGTCCCGCCAGGGGAGTGGTCGCCGGACGGACGGAGGGGGCCGCCGGGGCGATGCTCGGCACCGCGGGCGCGATGGACGGGACTCCGGGAGGAATGCTCGGCACCGCACCATGGGGCGCGGCGCCAGCGACGGGCAGCGGCGGCACGATGGCGCGAGGCGCGACGGGCGGAGGCGTCAGCGGCGAGGTGCCGGCGGATGCCATGCGAGGCGGGGTGCCCGCGACAGGTGGAGGAGGCGGCACGGTGCCGACCGGAGCCGCGCGAGGTTGCGTGCTGGCGACAGGAGGCGGCGTCGGCGGCGTGAGACCCGCGGGAGTCCCACGCGGCGCGGGGCCCGAACCTGGAGGAGGCGGCGGCACGGTGCCGACGGGAGCCGCCCGAGGGGGAGTGCCGGCGACGGGAGGTGGCGTCAGCGGCGCGAGACCGGCGGGAGTCCCACGCGGCGCCGGGCCCGAACCTGGAGGAGGCGGCGGCACCGTTCCCACGGGCGCCGTGCGAGGCGCAGCGCCCGCGACGGGAGGAGGTGTCAGCGGCGCGAGGCCCGCAGGCGTCGGACGCGGGGCGGGTCCCGAAGCGGAGGGGACTGCGCCCCCGGGTGCTCCGCCCGCGACAGGCGGGGGAGTCAACGGCGCGATCCCGGAAGGTGCGCCTTGGGGCGAGGGCGGTGGTCCTGCTCGCGCGGCGGGCGCTGTGGGCCTCGCTGTCGCTTGAGCCTGCGGCGTACCCGTTGCGGGACTCGCGGGTGCACCGCCGGCGGCGGGCATGGCAGCAGCCACCGTGGGCCTCGCACCTGTTGCCGGAGTCGCGGGCGCACCGACGGCGGGAATGCCTGCGGCGATCGATGGCCTCGCACCCGTTGCTGGAGTCGCGGGCGCACCGACGGCGGGAACGCCTGCGGAGACCGTGGGCCTCGCACCCGTTGCTGGACTCGTGGGTGCACCGACGGTGGGAATGCCTGCAGCGACCGTGGGCCTTGCACCCGTTGCTGGACTCGCGGGTGCACCGACAGCGGGAATGGCGCCCGCTACCGAGGGCCTCGCACCTGTCGCCGGAGTCGTGGGCGCACCGACTGCGGGCACCGCGGAGACAGTGGGCCTCGCACCTGTGGCCGGAGTCGTGGGCGCACCGACAGCGGGCATCGCGCCCGCTACCGATGGCCTCGCACCTGTCGCCGGAGTCGCGGGCGCACCGACGGCGGGAACGCCTGCGGAGACCGTGGGCCTCGCACCTGTCGCCGGAGTCGCGGGCGCACCGACGGCGGGAACGCCTGCGGAGACCGTGGGCCTCGCACCTGTCGCCGGAGTCGCGGGCGCACCGACGGCGGGCATGGCGGCCACCGTGGGCCTCGCGCCCGTGGGCGTGGAGGTGGGGCTTCCCACCGAGGGCAGCCCCGTGGCGCTCGTGCGCTGCGGCGTGGGCGCGGTGATGGCGGGCACGGACACCGTGGGCCGCTGCGATGGAGGCACGGCCGGCGCCGCGACGCCCGGAGGTCTTGCTGTCGGCACCCCAGCGGGCGCGGCTTCCGTTCCGGGAGGACGCGGCGGGGCGGCGGCGGGAGGCCTGGCCACCGGCGCCGGAGTGGGCGGCACGGGGCCCGGGGTGGCCGCCGTCATCCGCGGAATGGCGGGGCGCGCGGGAGCCGCCGGTGTCCCGGGCGGGCTTCCCGGCGGCCTGCCGGAGCTGGGATCGGAAGGCTCGGACATCGCGCTCGTCTACTGGGCCACGGCGGGCAGGTCGTTGTTGTTGTGTCCGGCGAGGCGGGTGCTCCGGTTCGCCTGGATGGACTTCTGGATGTCGTCCTCCGACATGCCAGACGACAAGGTGATGGTCGTCGACGTCTTCTGTCCCGTCTCGGTGTCACACGCGGACACGTTCACCAGTCCGTCCGTGTTGATCTCGAACGTGACTTCGATCTTCACCTCGCCGCGATAGCCGATGCGGAAGCCCGCGAACTCGAACTCACCGAGCATCTCGCACTCGTCGGCCCGGTTGGACTCGCCCTGATACACGCGAATCTTCACCTTCTCCTGCCCGTCACGGCTGGTGGTGAACGCCTTCGAGCGGTCGATGGGCACCGGCGTGTTCTTGTCGATGATCTTCTCGGTGTACCCACCCACCGTGCCGATGCGCAGCGTCAGCGGCGTGACGTCCACCAGGAACGTCTCCGTCTTGCTGTCCAGCAGCGCATGCGACTGGAGCGCCGCGCCCATCGCCACGACCTGGTCGGGGTTGATGCCCTCCAGCGGAGCCTTCTGGAAGTAGTGCTTCACGGAGTTGCGGATGATGGGCAGCCGCGTGGGCCCGCCGACGAGGATGACCGCGTCGATGTCCGCCGCCGTCAGCCGCGCGCTCTGCAGCGCCTCGTCGCAGACCTTGAACGTGCGCTGCACCAGGTCCATCACCATCCGGTTGAACTGGTCCTGGTTCAACGTGTGGCGCAGGTCCATCACGTTGCCCTGCGCGTCCTGGCAGATGCCCGCGCAGAGGATGTCCGCGGAGCCCGTCTGCCCCACGTCGATCTTCGCCTTCTCCGCGGCCTCCTTCAGCATCTGCAGACAGAACTTGTTCTGCCGCAAATCCAACCGCGTCTTGCCCAGGAAGTCGTCCGCCAGCCACGTCATGATGCGGTCGTCGAAGTCGTCGCCGCCCAGGTACGTGTCGCCCGCCGTCGCGAGCACCTCGAAGACGTCCTTGCCGATCTCCAGGATGGACACGTCGAACGTGCCGCCGCCCAGGTCGTAGACGACGACGCGCTGGTTGACGTCCCGGCCAAAGCCGTACGCGAGCGCCGCCGCCGTGGGCTCGTTGAGGATGCGCAGCACCTCCAGCCCGGCGATGCGGCCCGCGTCCTTGGTGGCCTGGCGCTGGTTGTCGTTGAAGTACGCCGGAACGGTGACGACCGCCTTGGTCACCTCACGTCCCAGGTACGTCTCCGCGACGGCCTTCATCTCCTTGAGCACCAGCGCGGAGATTTCAGGCAGCGAGTACGCACGCTCCCTCACCCCGATGCGCACCGAGTTGTTCTCGCCCTCGACGATGCGGTACGGCATCACCGCCTGCGCCTTCTTCACCTCGTCGGAGAAGTAGTAGCGACCGATGAGCCGCTTGGCCGAGTACACCGTCGTCTCGGGGCTGGTGATGATGTTCTTCTTGGCCGCGTTGCCCACCAGCACCGAGCCATCCTCGAGGAAGGACACGCAGGAGGCATGCGTCGTCTCTCCCCACTCGTTGGGGATGACGATGGGCTGGCCATCCTGGACCACCGACACGCACGAGTACGACGTGCCAAGGTCGATGCCGATTGCGATGTCGTCCGACATTCCATCTCCGGTGAAGGGTCTAGCCCGAGGCCGTCGGTGAAGCGCCCGGAGGTTAGGAGCCTCCGGAAGAGGTGTCAATGTTCGATCAATGTAAAGCCCAGCCATTTCAAGCACTTAGCGAAGTGGCAAGGGGGCGTGCCCGCTGGCTTGAGGGGGGGAGGGGACGTCATTATCTATGGAGCAAAGGAGTTCTCCCTCATGTCCGTCGTCCTCGCAGCCCTCACGTCAGACCCGAACCTGCTCAGGTGCGAGCTCCACCGGCTCGCCGAGCAGGTGCTCGTCCAGACGGAGCCTCGCGCAAACGCGGTGGGGGTGGGAGCGTACGCCCAGGACGAGGTCCTCCTGCGCCGTTTCTCCAGCGCGGAAGGGGAGCCCTCGCTCGTGGGGCTCGCCCCACCGGGTGAGTCGGAAGCCCTCTTGTTCCACGCCAGCCGCATTCCGGTGGGCCAGTCGCTGGAGGAGAACACCCAGCCGTTCCGCTCGCGCCGCTGGCTGTTCGCCCACCAGGGCAGTGTCAGCGGCTTCGACGAACTGCGCGCGACCCTGTTGGACTCGCTGCCAGAGCACCTGCAGCGTCAGGTGCACGGCGGAACGGACAGCGAGGTGCTCTTCGCGCTCTTCCTGCGTCACCTGCGTGACGTGGGGCGCACCGACGACCCCCGGCTGGAGGCGCACGTCGCCGGTCGCATGCTGGCGGACACCGCGCGCGAGGTCATCAAGCGCTCCGTGGATGCGGGCATCCCTCGCGCGTCCACGCTCAACCTGGTGGCCACCAATGGATACCTCCTCGTGGCCTGCCGCTTCGGCGAGGAGCCGCTGTTCTATTCGCGACTCGAAGGCGGCGCGGAGTGCGTGCCCTGCGGAGTGACGGCCAGCTCTTCAGAGTCGCAGCCCGCGGTGGGCGCCCACCGGCGTCGCCGCACCGTCGTCCTGGCCAGCCACCTGAAGCGCCCGGGGAGTTGGGTGGAGCTGCCTCGCGGAACCACCCTCGCCGTGGGGTTGGACCTTCAGGTGCAACTGCTCAACGGCGGCTGAGCCCGGAAGGCGCTCTCCTGGTCGAACGCCCACGCACTTCGCGTGGGTCGTTCCCGCCCCGTGGCTTTCGGAGAGGCTGGAGCTGAAGTGACGGATTCCCGGAGCATCCCGGCGCAAGCGGGTGAAGCACGGGAGTAAAACGAAAAAACCCAGGAATCTAGACGCCTCTTCCGGGAAACCGAAGCGGATTCCATGGGTGGAATGTGAACCGCTTTACAGGCCCCGCAGATTTGTTGCCTCATACTGGCGTAATTCCAAGGGTTTTACTCCGGGAATGAGTTTTGCCGCTGCCACTGCCTTCCTCTGCTTCGCTTGAGTCTCGGCTGTCCGTCGTCGTTCGCCATCCCGTGGATGCGGTGGTGGCGGCCTCGATGGGCCGGCGCTTCGCCCGGGACGCGGGATTGTCGGCGGCCTCCAGCGCGGAGGTCGCGGTGGTGGTGAGCGAGCTGGCCACCAACCTGGTGCGTCACACGCGGGCGGGCGGGACGGTGGAGGTGTGGTGTGAGGACGGCTGGCTCTGCATCCGCTCGCTGGACCGGGGCCCGGGCATGGCGGAGCCGGAGCGGCTCTTCGTCGGCCGCGAGGGACGCCCAGGGCCTTTGCCAGGAGAGAGCCTGGGTGAAGGCGGCGCCGCCGTGCGACGGCTGACCGACGAGGTCCGCGTGTCCAACCGCGAGGGCGGTGGCCTGGAAGTGTTCGCGCGCAAGCGCATGAGTCTGGAAGCAAGGAGACCGTGGTGAGTCGGGGCGTAACGAGTACACAGCTGCTGGGCGTCTTGCAGCACTTCATGACGGAGACCGCCGCGCGGCTGGTGCTTCGAGGAACGCTGGAGCCGCTGCGATTGTCGGCGGACACGCTGGGCGCGGCGGAGCTGCCGCGGGTCATCGAGGCGCTGGAGCCCGCCACGCGCCACTTCGTGGACCCGGCCCGACGTCCGGACCTGGCCGCGCGGTTGCGGGCCCTGACGGCGACGGCCACCGTCCCCTCGGGGTTGAGCGCCGCGCGCGAGCCGACGCCGGCCCCCGCGATGACGACGATGGACGCGCGGCCCACCACGTACCTGGTGCGGACGGAGGCGGACGCAAGCCATGCGCGGCTCGCGGCGCGCGCGCTGTGCGAGTCGATGGGGGGACGCGGCTACGAGTGCCAGAAGGTCGCGACGGCGGTGAGCGAGCTGGCGCGCAATCAGATCTCCTACGCGGGCGGCGGCACCATCCAGCTCATCCCCGTGCAGACGCCGCGCAAGCTGTTGCGCGTGCGCGCGGAGGACCAGGGGCGGGGCATTCCGGAGCTGGAGCGCGTGCTGTCGGGCACCTACCGGAGCAAGACGGGCATGGGCCTGGGCATCCTGGGCGTCAAGCGGCTGGCGGACCGGTTCGAGGTGAAGACGGGCGCCACCGGAACGCAGGTGGAGTTCGAGGTGTGGCTGTGAGGTTGTCCATCGCCCACCGGACCCGTCCGAAGGTGGGCGAGGTGGAGAACGGCGACGGCGTGGTGGTGCGCGTCGACGGGCCGCACACGCTGCTGGCGGTGGTGGACTCGCTGGGCCACGGGCCCGCGGCGGCACAGGCGACGGCGGAGGCCGTGCGCTGCCTGGGCCAGGCGCCGCTGGGCCCGTCCGTGGAGCCGCTGATGGAGGCGCTGCACGCGGCGCTGCGCCATGGCCGGGGCGCGGCCATCATGCTCGCCGTGTTCGACGGGCACACGCTGCACTGTGGCGGTGTGGGCAACGTGGAGCTGCGCACCGTGGGCACGCGCGTGCCGGTGCTTCCCACGCCGGGCATCCTCGGCCAGTCCTTCCGCACGCTGCGCACCGTCTCCACCGTGCTGTCGCCCGGAGACCGTCTGGCGGTCTTCACCGACGGCTTGAGCTTTCGCCTGGACCTGGAGCTGGTCCGTACGCAGTCCCCCGATGCGGCCTGCGCGTTCCTGATGGAGCGCTTCGGCCGTGTCACCGATGACGCCACCGTGCTGGTGGCGGATGTGGAGCCGTCGTGAGCCACCCGGACAGTCCCCTCCCTTCGCGCGACCTGTCGCGCATCCCCATCATCCCCCTGTGGGGACAGCTCATCGTCCCCCTCCAGGGCGACATCACCGACGCGCAGGCGGCGCAGCTCTGCTCGGACGTGCTGCGCGACATCCAGCGCACCAGCGCGAAGGGGATGGTGGTGGACATCTCCGGCCTGTGGCTCGTGGACAGCCACCTGTGCGCGGTGCTGGCGCGGCTGGCCGCCTCGGCCCGGCTGATGGGCACGCGCACCGTGCTGTGCGGCATGGGCGCCGACGTGGCGCTCACCCTCCAGAGCATGGGCATCCAACTCGACGGCGTGGAGACGGCGCTGGGGCTGGAGGAAGGCTTGTCGCTGCTCGGCGTCCGGGCGGTGGGCGCGCGCACGGCCGAATCGGAGCGCGAGGAGGCCCAGCGCCTCGCGGACGAGATGCTCGGCATCATCGCTCCCCCCGTGGCCAGGAACGTCGTCTGAGGGAGACTCCATGAGCACCGCCCTGCCCACACCCCTGACCGTCGACCCCGAGCGCGTGGGGCGCATCATCGACGTCCTGTCCCTCATCTCCGTGGGGGAGTTCTCGCCCGAGCGCACCACCATCTCCATCCGTGAGCAGGACGAACTCGCCGCGTTGGAGGAGACGCTCAACGTCTTCGTGCGCGAGCTGGCCACCACCCGCCGCGAGCACGAGGAGGCCCTGACGCGCCTGGCGGCGAGTCACCGCGAACTGGAGGAGAAGCTCTCCACCATCGACCGGCAGCGCGACGCCATCCGCGACCTGTCCACGCCCATCATCGAGCTGTGGGAGGACATCCTCACGCTGCCCATCGTCGGCGTGGTGGACACGCAGCGCTCCGTGGAGATGACGGAGCGGCTCCTGCAGCGGGTGGTCCAGGGAAAGGCCCGCTGCGTCATCATCGACATCACCGGCGTGGAGGTGGTGGACACGATGACGGCCAACCACTTCATCAAGATGGTGAACGCGGCGCGCCTGCTGGGCGCCTACTGCGTGGTGACGGGCATCAGCCCGCTGATTGCCCAGACGCTGGTCCAGATTGGCGTGGACCTGCGGGAAGTGAAGACGCTCGGCAGCCTGAAGGAAGGCCTGCGCGATTGCTTCCAGCACCTGGCCGGGCGTGGCGGCAACACCTCCACCTCCCGGCGCTGACCCCTTCGATTTCCGAGAGGAGACACGGCATGGTCCGCATGTGGACGTTCGGTGACAACAAGGTGTGGCTCGAGTCGCCCGACATCATCCGACTGGTCAACGTCGGGGTGTTCGACCTCAAGCTCCTCCATGAGCTGAACCAGGTGGCGCTGGAGCTGAGTGCGACGCATCCCCGGCTCTATCTGATCTCCGATGTGCGTCGCGGGACGAGCATCTCCGCGGACGCGCGCAAGACGCTGAGCGAGAACCCGGAGGCGATGCCCTTCGTGGGCACCGTCCTCTTCGGCGCGAGCTTCGCCTTGCGGACCATGGCCAACATGATGGGGCGGGCCTCGGCCCTGCTCGGGCGGACGCAGGGCGCTCCATTTGGCATGGTGGAAACGGAAGAGGAAGCCCGGGGCTGGGTGGCCGCCCAGCGCGCGCTGCAGGGCGCTGCCCGAGCCTCCTGAAAGGGCTGTCCGGAGGAGGCGCGAGAACCTCCGGACGCCGACCCGCTCACCGCCGCCGGCGCAGCCCGAGCAGGCCCACCCACGCCAGCCAGACGAGGCCGAGCGGGAGGGCGCCCGCGGTGCTGGAGCAGCCCACGCCGCCTCCCTCCACCAGGCTGGGACGGATGACGTTCCACTGGTGATGGGCGGGAGTTATCTGCACGTTCCCCGCGATGTCCGTCGCCAATACATCCAGCGAGTGGATGCCCTCCGACAGCGAGCGGACGGTGAGGGGATTCTCACAGGGCGACAGCTCCACGCCGTCCAGCGTGCACTTGAAGCCGGAGACGGGCTCGGAGGTGTTCAGGGTGAAGGTGACCTCCGAGAGCGTGCTGGTGCCCGTGGGGCCCCCGCTCAGCGTGGTCGTCGGCGGCAGGCTGTCCACCGTGAAGGTGCGAGGCGTGGACTTGTCGCCAATGTTGCCCGCCATATCCGTGGCGAAGACCCGCAGGTCCTGCAGCCCGGTGACGATGGCCAGCGTCACCGCCACCGTCCACTCGCCGCGCTCGTTGGCCAGTGTCGTCCCCACCGTCAGTCCGTTGAGGGTGGCGGTGAGCGTCGTCCCCGGCTCCGAAGTGCCGGTGATGGTGTAGTTGTCCGGCCTGACGATGGCGTCGACCGCCGGGGTCAGGACGACGGGGGGGGC
>NZ_JABUMQ010000121.1:0-29102 GCF_013336645.1 Myxococcus sp. CA039A
CTCCCACCCGACCCGACAGGAAGGCCCCGGTGAGCGCGCCCGCCGTGGTGGCCAGCTCCAGGAACATGGCCACGCGCATGTTGGCCATGCGCTCGCGCACATACGCGGCCGCCGCGCCGCTCGACGTGGCGATGACGGAGACGATGGACGCACCCACCGCGTAGTGGATGTCCACCTTCAACAGCAGGGTGAGGACGGGGATGAGGATGAGCCCGCCGCCGATGCCCAGCAGCGAGCCCAGCAGTCCCGCGCCCACCGAGAAGCCCAGGACGACGAACGTGAAGAGGAAGGGGGTCATGCGGAGCCAGGCCGCATCCTTCCTCTCCAGCGTCCGATTTCCAATCAGGAGTCACGGCCCCATGTGGGCCATGCCCCCTTGCCTGCCTGCTACGAGAGGCCCCAGGCTCAGTGGCCGGCGGCCACGGAGAGAATCCGGGCGACACCCTCGCCGCCGGGCCCCTCCTGGTTCGCCGCCCGACCCTCGCCCGGGAAGAGCGGATCGCCGCCGAGCTCGCGCAGCAGCGCCTCCCCCACCAGCTCCGTCATGGGGATGAAGCGGCCGTGCGTCGGACGCCAGACGTGAACCTGCGCGTTGGCGATGTCGAACCACCACCCGTGCAGCCGCAGCTTGCCGGCGGCGATGCGCTCCTTCACCACCGGGTACGACGACACGTGCTGGAGCTGCTGGAGCACGTTGAGCTGCGAGAGCCGGTCGTACTCCGGCAGGCCCTCGCCCACCGTGGTGCCCTCCTTGAGGGTGCGCAGCGCCTGCTGGCCATGCTCCAGCCAGCGCTGGAGGTTGGGCGCGCCCGGCACCTGGCCTCCTGCGAGCAGCGCCTTCATCGCGCCGCAGCTCGAGTGGCCGCAGACGACCACGTCCTCCACCTCCAGGTTGCTCAGACCGAACTCGAGCGCCGCGGGCTCGGACTGGTCCCCCGTGGAGACGCCGTGGGCGTCCGACGGCGGCACCAGGTTGCCCACGTTGCGAACCACGAACAGGTCGCCCGGGTCCGTCGTCACAAGCAGGTTCGGCACCAGCCGGCTGTCCGAGCAGGAGATGAAGATGCAGTCCGGAGACTGGCCCTGCGCCAGACGGGCGAACACTTCGCGATAGGCGGGCCGACCCTTGAGCTGGAAGTCCAGCAGACCACGGATGAGCTTCTTCATGGGGCACCTTCAGACGCGAGAGTGTTGGTGGAAACCTGCGAACCCAGGACAGGACTGGAGGACCGGCTCGTACCGCTGCGGACCCAGACCTCTTCGAGCGACTCCATGACCACCGAGCCGCCCGTCTTGCGATGCGTGTCACTCCAGCTTTCGATGGCCTCGAAACCCGAGTGGTCCAACGTGTCCACGGTCAGGTCCACGCGAACCCTGGACCCCGCGGGCACCTGCGCCAGCGCCGTGGAGAGGCGGGGCACACCCACGAAGGTGAGCGAGCCCGACACCTGCACGAGGAACTCCCCGTGAGCCTGCTTGACGTCCACCTTCACGCTGCCCAACCGCCACAGCAACCGCAGCATGGCCACCAGCAATCCCAGACCAATGCCCGCCAGCAGGTTGATGCCGACGACGCCCGCCACCGTCACCGCGTAGACGAGCACCTCGCCGCGCTTCTGCAGCTCGCGGATGTGGTGCAGGTTCACCAGCTTGGTGCCGACGACGACGAGCAGACCCGCCAGCACCGTCAGCGGCACCAGGCCCGCCACCGAGCCGAGCGTGGTGACGAAGAGCAGCAGCAACCCGCCGTGGATGACCGCGGACCAACGCGACTTCGCGCCCGCCGCGATGTTCGCCGCGCTGCGCACGATGACGCCGGTGATGGGCAGGCCGCCCACGAGCCCGGACACCGTGTTCGCCACGCCCTGCGCGAACAGCTCCTTGTCCAGGTTGGCCCGGGGCCCCGTGTGCATCTTGTCCGTGGCCACCGCGGACAACAGCGACTCCGCGCTCGCCACCAGCGCCAGCGCCAGCACGGCCGTTACGAATTGACCCCAGTTGCCGGTGGGAATCGCCGGAAGCTGCATGCTGCTGAACACGTTGGCCGGCAGCTCCACGCGCGACACGTCCGCGCCCCAGAGCACCGACGCCGCCGTCGCTCCCACCACCGCCACCAGCGGCGCCGGCACGAGCTTCAGCTTGCCCTTGGCCAACAGAGGCCACACCACCATCAACCCGATGGTGGCCAGGCCCAGCACCGCGGCCGGGCCATGCAGGCCGAGGATCTGCCCCGGCAGCTCCTTGATGTTCTGCCAGGCGCTCGACTGGGGGCTGCCACCCAGGACGATGTGGACCTGCCCCAGCACGATGAGGATGCCGATACCGGCCAGCATCCCGTGAATCACCGCGGGCGAGATGGCCAGCGCCGCGCGCGCCACCTTGAGCCCACCGAAAATCATCTGCACCACGCCCGCCACGGCCACCGCGGCGCACGTCATCGCCAGACCCATGGTCTGGATGAACCCGAACACCATCACCGCCAGGCCCGCGGCGGGGCCGCTGACTTGAAGCGGCGCACCTCCCAACAGGCCCACCACCACGCCACCCACCACGCCGGCGATGAGGCCCGAGACGATGGGCGCACCTGAAGCCAACGCGATGCCCATGCACAGGGGCAGCGCCACCAGGAAAACCACCAGGGAAGCGGGCAGGTCAGCGGCCAGATTCTTCCAGGCCGAGCCAGCGTTCCCATCACTCGTCGTCATGCCACACACCTCCACGAGAAGACGCCACCCCACGGTGGCGCACGCTGAGTCTCGCGGTGCGTCATGGCAACGCCCGTGCCAGGACCTAAACGGGCGATTTCACAAGGGAATGCGGCGCCCGGGAGCAGGCGGGCGATGAAAGGAACTTCAAGTGCCCGCGCCGGACTTCAAGAAACTTGAGCAAGGAACTTGAAGCGCCGGCCTGGCACGTCGGAGGGACCGTCCCGACGCCCTGGGGCTCACTCCTCGAGCTTGCGGAGGAAGGTGGGGTAGGACAGCCCGAGCGCCTTCGCGGCTTCCATCCGTCGGCCGTCCAGGCGGCCGAGGACATGCTTCACGTACAGGCGCTCCACCTCGTCGAGCGAGCGCGTGCCCGACACCACGAAGGCGTCCGGGTCCGTGGCCGCGGGCCCCAGCGGGCCTCGCGGCTCCAGCGCCTGGAGCTCCAGCGCGGGTCCCGGCTCGAGCACCAGCGCGCGCTCCAGCACGTTGCGCAGCTCGCGCACGTTGCCCGGAAACGGGTAGCGCTCCAGGCGCGCCCTCGCGGCGCTGGTGAAGTCCACGGGCCTGCGCCCCAGCTCCGCGCACAGCTCCACCAGCAGTGACTCCGCCAGCGGCAGCACGTCCTCGCGGCGCTGGCGCAGCGGGGGAATCTCCACGCGGAAGACGCTCAGGCGGAAGTACAGGTCCTCTCGGAAGCGACTCTCCGCCACCTCGCGCGTGAGGTCGCGGTTGGTGGCCGTCACCACGCGGGCGTTGCTCGTCAGCTCCGTCGTCCCACCCAGCCGCCGGAAGGCGCCCTGGTCCAGGAAGGTGAGCAACTTGGCCTGGAGGCTGAGCGGCAGCTCGCCAATCTCGTCGAGGAAGAGGATGCCGCCGTCGGCCACCTCCACCAGCCCGCGCCGGGCCGCGCGCGCGTCGGTGAAGGCGCCCCGCTCGTGGCCGAACAGCTCGCTCTCCACCAGCGCGGAGGGCAGCGCGGCGCAGTTGACGTGGACGAAGGGGCCCTGGTTGCCCTGCACGTTGTGCAGGTGCCGCGCGAGCACCTCCTTGCCCGCGCCCGTCTCGCCGGTGATGAGCACCGGACTTCGGGGCGCGGTGGCGATGCGCTCAATCATCTGGAGCGCGGCCACCATCGCAGGGGCGCGCGGGCGCAAGAGCCGACGCCGGCCCCCCAGCTCGCTCTCGGCCTGACGCAGCCGCTCGTGGAGCTGGAGGTCCGCGGCGGCGCGGCGCGCGCGCAGGACGAGGTCGTCGAGCTCCACCGGCTTGGACAGGTAGTCGCGCGCGCCCTGCTTGATGGCATCCACCGCGCTGGCGATGTCGCCGTGCGCCGTCACCATCATCACCGCCGTGTCCGGGAACTGCGCGCGCAGCTCCGGCAAGAGGTGGATGCCGTCGCCATCCGGCAGGCGGCGGTCCAACACGACGACCTCGGGCGCCTGCCGGGCGAGCGCGGCGCGCGCGTCGTGGAGCGAGTGCGCCAGCGTCACCCGGAAACCCTCGTGACGCAGCACGGTGGCCGCCAGCGAGGCGAAGGTCCGGTCGTCGTCCACCAACAGCAGATGGATGCTCATGAAGTGCGCTCCAGCGGCAACCGCAGCGTGAAGAGGCTGCCCTGTGGACGGCGGGTATAGGTCAGGCTTCCACCATGCGCCTCCACGGACGTCCGCGCCATGGGCAACCCCAGGCCCACGCCTTTCGCGCGGCCGGTGGCGAACGGCTCCCACAGCCGGGGCTCGAGCCGGGGGTCCACGCCGCCCGCGTTGTCCTCCACCACCAGCAGCGCCGCATCGCCATCCCGCGACAGGTTCACCGCCACCCAGGGCGCGGGGCGCAGGCCCGTGTCCTTCGCCACCGCGCCCGCCTCCACCGCGTTGCGCACCAGGTTGTCGATGGCCGACACCAGGAGCGCCGCGTCACCCTGGACGGTCAGGTTCTCCTCCAGCGACGTGCGCAGCTCCACCTCCTCCGACTCGGGCAGCATGCGCACCGCCTGAAGCGCCTCCTCCACCAACAGGTGCACCTCGCAGCTTCGCCGCATCGCGGCACGGGGCGCGCCGAACGACAGCAGCGAGCGCGCCAGATGCCCCAGCCGCTCCACCTGGGAGCGCAGGCCCCGCACCGGCAATTCGCTGCCCGCGGGCGTCGTGCGCAGCACGGACAGCGCGGCCTGGATGCCGTTGAGCGCGTTCTTCACCTCGTGGGCGATGAGCGCGGCGGCGGTGCCCAGCGCGGCCATCGTCTCCTGACGGCGCAGCCGCTCCTCCGCCGCGAGCAACGAGCGGTAGGAATGCCGCAGCAGGACGAGGAACAGGCCGAGGGTGCAGGTGAGCAGCGCGATATGGAAGGCGAGCTGTCGCAGGAAACGCGAGCGCAGTCCGGCCGTGGCTGACTCCTCGTCCTCGAGCACCACGAGCAACAGCTCGCTGCGTCCCACCCACGCCGCCGCGCCCATCAACCGGTTCCCCTCCAACATCAGCGGCCCTGGCGCCTTCGCCAGCGAGCGCAGCGCTCCAGAGAAGTCCTCCTGGTGCGAGAAGGGCGACGACGGCAGCAGGAGCCGTCCGCGCGCATCCATCAGGAACAGCGCCGTCTCCTCCGTGGAGCGCGTGGGCAGCGCCTCCGTGCGCACCTCACCGAGCAGCACGCCCTTGAGCTGGCCCTCCTTGATCATCGGCACGGCGACGACGAGCGGCCCCCCCTCGCCCTCCAACAGGTCGATGGCCGGCGCCTTGCGCTCCACCATCCGCTGGAACCAGGGGCGCGCGGTGATGGGCGACGCGCCCAGCGACATGCCAGGAGGGTCGCTCCACACACGCTCGCCTCGGGGACCGAGCAGGGCCACGCCCTCCGAGAACAGCGACGAGTGGTAGAAGGCGCTGTCGAGCAGGGCCTGCTCCGCGGGGGACGCCCCATCCTCCGGAAAGAGCGTGGGGTGCCCGGCGACGCGCGCGAGCTCCGCCTCCAGCAGCAGCAGGTGGACCCCCAGCGCGTCCGCCTGGACACGGGCCTGGTTCGACAGGTGCCCCAGCAACTCCTCGCGCGCGTTGCCCACGTCCTCCAGGTAGCCGAGCACGGGACTCGTCAGCGCCACGACGCCCACCAGCCCCAACCCGAGCAGCGCCGAGCGGCCGCCCCGCTTCTGCGCATGCGCCAGCTCGCCCGGCGTGGGAGTCAGCGTGGGCACCGGCAGGGTGCGCAGGGGCGGAGTGTTGGGCGGCGAGGAGTGCGAGTCAGGCGGAGTCATGGGGGCTCACCCCGCCGTTGTTGCACAGCCCTCGGGCGGGTGGGAACCAGAACACGCGACAGGCCCTGGTTCCTCCACGCGGGGAGAAGGGGACGGACACCGCGCACTCGGCGCGCCCTTCCCCTTGCTCGTCGACGTGGAGGACGTGAAGCCCGGGGCCTATTCGATTTCGTCCTGGAGCCCGGTGCGCAGCGCGGAGGGCGTGAGCGTCACGGACTCGCCGCCGCCGCGCATCCGGTCCAGCACCTGCCGGGCCCGGTCCACCTTCACCTCACCCTCCTGGACGAGCAGCGCGGCGATGGCCTCCACCCACTCCGGTGGCGCGCCGACACTCGACGCCACGGTGCGCGCGTGCAGCGCCATATGGCCGCGTTGGATGCCCACCGAGCCCAGCGCGCGAATCGCCGCCAGGTTCTGCGCGAGCCCCAGTGAGGCGAAGATGCAGGCCAGCTCCCGCGCGGAGGGCTGTCCCAGCATCTTGAACGAGGCCTGGACTCCGGGATGCGCCAGCATCGAGCCCCCCACCGTGCCCAGCGCCAGCGGCAGCTGGATTTCTCCCAGCAGGTGGCCCCCTTCCCTGCGCCACACCGACAGCGGGCCATACCGCCCCCCTCGGGCCGCGAAGGCATGCGCCCCCGCCTCGATGGCGCGCCAGTCCTGCCCGGTGGCGAGCGCCAGCGCGTCGATGCCATTCATGATGCCCTTGTTGTGCGTCGCCGCGCGGTACGGGTCCGCCAGCGCGAAGCGGCTCGCCTGGACGACGCCCTCGGCGACCTCCCCGCCGCTCAGCCCGAAGTCCGCCAGGGCCCGCTCGGGAATGGAGCAGCGCGCCCGGGCCAGCCGCCGGTCCGACAGGTTGGAGAGGATGCGCAGGTAGACCTTGCCACCCGTGAGCTGCTCGATGCGCGGGGCCAGGCCCTCCATCATCGTGTTGACCAGGTTGGCGCCCATCGCCTCCTGCGTGTCGACGAGCACGTGCACCACCAGCAGCGGCTCCATGCCGGGCCCCTCGGGAGGGGGCAGGAGCCGCACCTCCACGTCCCGGGCCCCGCCACCTCGTCGCTCCAGTTGCGGATGCAGGCTGTTGGCCAGCGCCAGCAGCTCCGTGCGCGCCTCCAGGATGCGCGCCATGGCGAAGCTCGGCGGCCCGAAGCGCGCGAGCTGGATTTGACCAATCATCAGGGACGAGTCCGCCTCCGCGACGAACCCTCCCGCGGCGCCCACCAGCTTCGCGGCGAAGGACGCGGCCGCGATGACCGACGGCTCCTCCACCACCATGGGCACCGTGTAGTCCCGCCCGTTGACCTTCAGGTGGAGCCCCAACCCCAAGGGCAGACTGAAGAGCCCCACCGCGTTCTCCACCATCGCCAGGGCGGCCTCCATCCGCAGCCCCTGCTCTCCGGTGAGTCCATCCAGGAGCTCCGCGTCCAGTCCCAGCCCCACACCGAGACGCTCGCGCCGCTCCTCCAACGACAGGTGTTGAAAGCCGGAAAACACCGACTGATTTGACTCATTCCCACGGGCGCCTTGGGTATCCACCAGCTTCTCAGCCATCAATCACCTCACATCGACACAATCCCTCTCAAATGAGTCATGAGCAACCCATGAGCAATATGACACATCCTCATCCCCCTGGGGCTTGTGTTGCCCCGTGGACACTTCACGGGAAACGAGGTCGGCCAACCCACAGACAGCTAGCACCAAGGCACAACGGGCTTCACCCCGGAGGACCTGGCGAGTCTCACGAGAGGACGCCCCACATTCCAGACATCGAAACACCTCGAACCTCCGCCCCGCCCCGAAAACAGCCCGCACCTCGCGCCCGCAGCACGCAAGCCATGTCTGACTTTCATGGATGTCTCACGCGCGGCTCGCCCGCAGGGACGACGAAGCCCCTGGGCTCGTACGAGGCCGGGCTGACGCCTCAGGGCAACAGCTGGAGGAAGGTCATGCTGATCAGCCCCGAGGACTCGGTGACTCCCGTCGTCAGGCATTTGAGCAGGGCCAGGTCATTGGGGGTCAGCTCCAGTACGGAGACGACGAGGGCGCCCTCGAACCTGCCGGATATCACCGTGCCGTAGGAGGGCACCACCGTCTGGCCCAGGGGCTTGAGGTCCAGCGGAGACGACATGTCGATGATGCTCGTCTCCCCCGTGTTCCACTCGAGCACGATTCGGCTCTGGAGCGACGCGAGCGTACAGCTCGCGACCCCTCCGCCGGCGACCTGGAAGCGGGCCGAGCTGAGCGCGGGGTCCAGCGTCACGCACACATCCAGCGTGGCGTCCGCGCTGAAATAGGTCTGCCGGGGCAACAGCTTCAGGGCTGGCGAATAGGTCTGCTGTTGGGGGCCCAGGCAGGTGGCCAGTTGCAGGTACTCCTCGGTCGCCAGCGCGGCGGTGCTCCAGACGGACAGCAGCAGCAAACACAGGCGAGACATGAACCGACGTGAGTCGAGGGACATGCGGGCTCCTGGACAAGACCTCCGACAAAAGGCCGAAGGACATGAACAGGTAACGCTCCGCCGCGAGCGTGCGAGGGGCCCCTCGGTGGGGGGCCGCTGTCAGTTTCCACCCAGACATGCCCGGAGGCGCGAGTGAGCCGCCCGCCTGTCCTCCCACCGGTCGTCATCACACAATCGTTGCAAATGCGTCACGTGCATGAAAATCGAGACGCGCAGACTCCGGCCCGCCATGGCCCACGTCCTCATCGTCGACGACGAACCCGATCTCGCCCACCTCATCGACTTCAACCTGCGCGATGCCGGCTTCTCCACCCAGCTCGCCGCGACGGGCGAGACGGCGCTCATCGCCGCTCGCGAGCGTCCGCCCGAGCTCGTCCTGCTGGACCTGATGCTCCCCGACATGTCTGGCATCGACGTCTGCCGGCAGCTGCGCGCCGGAGCCCAGTCCCGCGAAATCCTCATCGTCATGCTCACCGCCAAGGGCGAGGAGACCGACCGCATCCGCGGCTTCGAGGTCGGCGCGGATGACTACGTCGTCAAGCCCTTCAGCGTGCGGGAGCTGGTGCTGCGCCTCAAGGCCATCCTGCGTCGCGGAGGCACGCCCCAGGAGCCCCAGGCCGCGCCCCTGGCCCTGGGCGCCCTCAAGCTGGACCTGTCCGCGCACCGCTTCTACGTCGAGGAAAAGGAGGTCCCCCTCACCGCGCTGGAGTTCCGCCTGCTGGGGCACCTCATGACACGCACGGGCCGGGTCCAGACGCGCGAGCAGCTCCTGGAGGAGGTCTGGGGTCTGTCCTCCTCGCTGGAGACGCGCACCATCGACACCCACGTCATGCGCCTGCGCGACAAACTGGGCCCGGCGCGCACCCTGCTGGAGACGGTGCGCGGGGTCGGCTACCGCATCGTCGACCCGACCCACTGACTTCGTGACACCGATGTCACACAACGGACCTGAAACGGCCACGCGCGTTACCTAGAAGCCAGTTTCGTGACCCTCTCGAAACCCTTCCCGATGCGTCAACTCGCCACCGCGGTCCTCACCCTCGCCCTGAGCCCGGCCATGGCCGTGGCCCAGACGCCCGCCGTGCCCGCCGAAGAGCCCGCCGCCCAGGCCCCCGCGTCCGACAGCCCGGAGGCGCCCCCCGCGGACGCCGCGCCCGCCGACGCGGACCTGGACGAGCGCATGACGACCGCCGAGGGCAAGGTCGCCGCCCTGGAGGAGCAGAACACCGAGACGAAGAACGACCTGCTCTCCCTCAAGAAGCTGAAGGTTTCCGGCTACGTCCAGGGCCGCTACCAGTACCAGCAGAGCCTGGACGACACCGGCACGGGCGGCTTCAGCCGCTTCGCCGTGCGCCGGGGCCGCATCAAGACGACCTACACCACGGACTGGGCGCAGATGATGCTGCAGATCGACGCGGTGCCCACCGCCCCGTTCGTCACCGTGCGCGACGCCGAGGCCACCCTCTTCATCCCTGGCACCCACCAACAGGCCGGCCTCACCCTGGGCCAGATGAAGTGGCCCTTCGGCTATGAGGCCGTGCAGTCCTCCGCCGACCGCGAGATTCCCGAGCGCACCCGCGTCGTGCGCGCCTTCCTGCCCGACGAGCGGGACCGCGGCGTCAAGTTCGCCGGCACCTTCCTCGAGGGGAAGGTCCACGTCGCAGCGGGCCTCTTCGACGGCGACGGCATCTTCAACCAGGGCTCCGTCGGCGTGGACAACGACAAGGAGAAGGACGTCATCGGCCGCGCGGGCTTCGACCTGGGCTGGCTGTCCGGAGGCGTCTCCGGTTGGTACGGCCACACCATCACCAAGGGCCCCTCGGACACCTTCCGCAAGGCGCACACGAGGGACCGCGTGGCGCTGGACGCGCAGCTCTACCTGGACCTCCTCCCCCTGGGCGCCACGGCCATCAAGGGCGAGTACATCACCGGCAGGTCGTACTGGAAGAGCTCCGGTGACGTGAAGGTGGAGCAGCCCGGCGTTCCCGCCAGCGGCTGGTACGGCCTGATTGTCCAGAACGTGGGCGTGTCGGACGCGGTGGCCATCCGCTACGACTTCTTCGACCCGGAGAATGGCCGCAAGAACAGCGCGTCAGAGGGACGTCCCGCGAGCACCAACTCGGTGGGCACCCTGGCCGTCGCCGTCCTCCACTACTTCGGGGAGAACCTCAAGGTCACCGCGGCGTACGAGATGCCCATGACGGCCCATCCGGACGACGCCAAGGACCCGCATGACAACCTGTTCACCCTCCAGATGCAGGCCCGCTACTAGGCCCTACCTTCCTCCCAACACCACCACTTCGCTGGAGCTGAATCCGCCATGAAGGCAATTTTCGGTTCACTGGTCATCGGGCTGATGCTCGCCCTCCCGCTCTCCGCCCATGCGGGCAACGTCACCGTGAAGGGCTCCGACACCATGGTCATCCTCGGGCAGCGATGGGCCGAGGAGTTCATGAAGAAGACACCCGCCACCAAGGTGCAAGTCACCGGCGGCGGCTCCGGCGTGGGGCTGGCGGCGCTCCAGAACGGCACCACGGAGATCGCCATGTCCAGCCGTGAAATAAAGGACGCGGAGAAGCAGAAGCTGCGCGCCCGCTACAACTCCACGGGCGTGGAAATCCCCGTGGCCAAGGACGGCGTCACCTTCTACGTCAACGAGGGCAACCCCGTGACGGCGCTCACCGTGGAGCAGCTGCGCAGCATCTACGTGGGGGATGTCACCAACTGGAAGCAGCTGGGCGGCCCCGACGCGCCCATCATCATCTACTCCCGCGAGAACTCCTCGGGCACCTACGTCTTCGTCAAGGACCACGTCCTGGACGGCGAGGACTACGCGGCCTCCGCCCAGACGCTGCCCGGCACCGCCGCGGTGGTGAACGCCGTCTCCAAGGAGAAGAACAGCATCGGCTACGGCGGCGCCGCGTACGCCAAGGGCATCAAGGAGCTGAAGATCAAGAAGGGCAACGAGGACATCGCCCCCACGGCGGAGAACATCAAGACGGGCAAGTACCCGCTGTCGCGCGACCTGTATTTCTACCTGCGCAACAAGCCCTCCGGGGATGCCAAGACGTTCATCGACTTCGCGCTGTCACCCGAAGGACAGGCCGTTGTCACCAAGGTCGGCTACTTCCCGGTGAAGTGAGCCTTCCGTCACACGAATGTCACCAGGGGCCCGAGCCACTATGGATAGACATGCCATCATGGAGCAGGGTCTCACGCAGCCTCTCATCGCGCCCGCGCTGTCACCCGCGGCGCGGCGGCGTCAGCTCCGGGAGAAGGTCATCGCGGGGTTCATCACCCTGATGGCCTTCACCGGCATCGCGGCGCTCATCCTCATCATCATCTTCGTGGCCAAGGAGGCCCTCGCGCTCTTCACGGAGCCGGAGGCCCGCCACGAGGCCAGCCTCTCCAAGATGTTCCTGGCCCAGGACGTGGCCCCGGGCAAGCCGCCCTTCCGCTGGCAGCCCGTGTCGAAGATTCCCAAGGTCAGCATGATTCCGCTGTTCGTCGGCACGCTGAAGACGACGGCGGTCTCCATGCTGGTGGCCGTCCCGCTGGGCGTGTTCGGCGCGCTGTTCGCCGCGGAGTTCGCGCCCCGCCGCCTGCGCGAATTGCTCAAGCCCGTCATCGAGCTGCTCGCGGGCATCCCCTCCGTCGTCCTGGGCTTCTTCGCCCTCATGGTGATGTCCACCGTGGTGAAGGAGGCCCTCGGCTTCGACCGGCCGCTCAACGCGATGGTGGCCGGCCTGGGCCTGGCGCTCGCCATCGTCCCCGTCATCTTCACCGTGTCGGAAGACGCGCTCACCGCCGTGCCACGCAGCTACCGCGAGGCCTCCCTGGCCCTGGGGGCGACCCCCTGGGAGACCGCGTGGAAGGTCGTCCTCCCCGCGGCCGCGCCCGGCATCCTCGCCGCGTGTGTGCTCGGCTTCGGGCGCGCCATTGGCGAGACGATGATTGTCCTCATGGCCTCCGGCAACGCGGACGTCATCTCCTGGAGCCTGGGGGATTCGGCGCGCTCGCTGTCGGCGACCATCGCCGCGGAGATGGGCGAGGTGGTGGTGGGCAGCCCCCACTACTCGCTCCTGTTCTTCATCGGCGTGCAGCTCTTCATCTTCACCTTCGTGCTCAACCTCATGGCCTCCACGTGGACCAAGAGGGTCATCCGCAAGCTGACGGGAGGTGCCGCGTGACGCCGGGGACCCGCCGCGCCGTGGGCTTCGCGCTCACGTCACTCACCGGCCTCGCGGCCTTCATCATCATCGCGATGCTGGCCATCATCCTCTTCAACGTCGTGGAGAACGGCGCCGGCGGCGTCACCTGGACCTTCCTCTCCCAGCCGCCCTCCGACGGCATGATGGGCGGCGGTATCTTCCCCGCCATCTTCGGCACCGCCGCGCTCACCCTGCTGATGACCGTGGCGGTGATGCCGGTGGGCGTGCTGACGGCCGTGTACCTCCACGAATACGCCCCACCCCACTCGCTCTTCGCCCGCATCGTCCGCGTGGCGGTGGTGAACCTGGCCGGCGTGCCCTCCATCGTCTTCGGCCTGTTTGGCCTGGGCTTCTTCATCCTCTTCGTGGGCCAGGGCATGGACCGCGCGCTCGGCCACGAGGAGATGTACTGGGCGCAACCGGGCATCCTCTGGGCCTCGCTGACGCTGGCGGTGCTCACGCTGCCCGTCGTCATCGTCTCCACCGAGGAGGCGCTGCGCGCCGTCCCCATGGACCACCGCACCGCGAGCCTCGCCTTGGGGGCCACCCAGTCCCAGACGCTGGGGCGGGTGGTGCTCCCGGGCGCGCTGCCGGGCATCCTCACTGGCGCCGTGCTGGCCATCTCCCGAGGCGCCGGCGAAGTCGCGCCCATCCTCTTCACGGGCGCGGCCTACTTCCTCCCGGACCTGCCCAGCCACCTCAACTCCCAGTTCATGCACCTGGGTTACCACACGTATGTGATGGCCACGCAGTCACCGGACGTGGAGGCCACGCGCCCGCTGCTCTACTCGACGGTGCTGGTGCTGCTGTTGTTGACGTTCGCCCTCAACCTCGTCGCGGTCATCATCCGGACCCGCACGCGCCGCAAGGCCGCGGGCGCCCACTGACTCAACGGTACACGCCCTCCATGTCCCTCAATCCCAACGCCCCGCGCCCGAAGATGGAGGCGCGCGAGCTGACCCTGCGCTACGGCACGAAGGCGGCCATCCAGAAGGTCTCCCTGGCCATCCTGGACCGGCGCGTCACCGCCCTCATCGGCCCGTCCGGCTGCGGCAAGTCCACCTTCCTGCGCGCGCTCAACCGGATGAACGACTTGATTCCGGGCGCCAACCACACGGGCACCATCCTCCTGGACGACATGGACATCCATGACCGCAGCGTGGACGTGGTGGACCTGCGTCGCCGCGTGGGCATGGTCTTCCAGAAGTCCAACCCGTTCCCCAAGAGCATCTTCGAGAACGTGGCCTATGGCCTGCGCGTGGGCGGCATGAAGGACAAGGCGGCGCTGGAGCAGCGCGTGGAGAAGTCCCTGCGCGGCGCGGCCCTCTGGGATGAAGTGAAGGACCGGCTGCACGAGAGCGCCCTGGGCCTGTCCGGCGGCCAGCAGCAGCGGCTGTGCATCGCCCGGGCGATGGCCGTGGAGCCCCAGGTCTTGCTGATGGACGAGCCCGCAAGCGCCCTGGACCCCATCGCCACGGCGAAGATAGAGGAGCTCATCCACGAGCTGAAGGCGACGTACACCATCGCCATCGTCACCCACAACATGCAGCAGGCCGCGCGGGTGAGTGACAGGACGGCTTTCTTCTACATGGGTGAACTGGTGGAATGCGGCGCCACCGAACAGATTTTCACCAACCCGCGCGAGAAGCGCACCGAGGACTACGTCACCGGGAAGTTCGGGTGAGCGAAGAGAAGGGATTGGCGGCGATGGCGTTGACTCACACGGACAAGGCGTTCGAGCAGGACCTGAGGGACTTGCGCGAGAAGCTCCTCGCGATGGGCGCCAAGGTGGAGGGCCTCATCGTCCAGAGCATGCGCGCCCTCACGGACCGCGACAGCGCCCTGGCGGAGAAGGTCGTCGCCGCGGACAAGGACGTCAACCGGCTGGAGGTGGAGATCGACGAGCTGTGCCGCCGCATCCTCGCGCTGCGCCAGCCGGCCGCCAGTGACTTGCGCCTCATCACCACGGCGCTGAAGATCGTCACCGACCTGGAGCGCATCGGCGACCTGGCGGTGAACATCGCCGAGCGCTCCATGGACTTGAACCAGGTCCCCCCGCTGGCGCCCTACGTGGACACGCCGAAGCTGGCGGAGCTGGCGCAGCAGCAGGTGAAGCGCTCGCTGGATGCCTTCGTCTCCGGCGACGTGGCGAAGGCCGAGGTGGTGCTCCAGGGGGATGACCTGCTGGATGCGCTCTTCCTCAAGATCTTCAACGAGCTGCTCGCGTACATGATGGAGGACTCGAAGAACATCCGCCGGGCCACCGCGCTGATGTTCATCGCCAAGCACCTGGAGCGCATCGGCGACCACGCGATGAACGTGGCGGAGATGGTCGTCTACATGGTGCGGGGCAAGGACATCCGCCACCCGCGCAGCCGCAACCTGGGCGACTAGCCCACCCGCTTCACTTCGCTGTCACGTCGAATTGGCCCCGGCGCCGCGAGCGCTCCGCGGGCCTGACGCGCGGGCCCCCTAGCGTGGAACCCAGGTCGCGCGATGACCGCGCGCCTCCTCGGGGACTGCCCGCGCATGTCGCTTGCTTCCGCCCTCCTGCTCTTCGCCGCCGGCTTCGGCCTCACCGCGCTCGTCATCCAGTACGTGCTCGTGCTCCGCCATCGCCGGGAGCGGCCCCGGGCCCTGCCTCCGGGCGCGGCGTGGCCGGGCATCTCCATCCTCAAGCCGCTGTGCGGCACGGATGACGACCTGGAGACCAACCTGAAGCACTTCGCCCACCTGGACTACCCCGGCGAGTACGAGGTGGTGCTCGGGGTGAAGGACACCCGCGACTCGGCCTACGGGGTCGCGTGCGAGGCGGTGCGCCGCTGGCCCGGCGTCATGCGGCTGGAGCTGCAGGAAGGCGCGCCGGGGCTGAATCCGAAAGTGAATCAGCTCATCACCCTGGCGGACCGGGCCCGGTTCGACGTGTTCGTCATCAGCGACAGCAACACGCGCGTGGGGCCCGGCTACCTGGAGGAGATCGCCGCCAGCTTCGCGGACCCCACGGTGGGCTGCGTGACGCACCCGGTGGCGGGCATCGGTGAGCGGAGCTTCGGTTCGCTGCTGGACAACCTCTACCTGACGTCCAGCGCGGCGGCGGGGATGATTGGAGCCAAGCGCTGCGCGGACCAGGACATCGTCGTAGGCAAGTCCATGGCGCTGCGGCGCGAGGACGTCCAGGCCCTGGGCGGCTTCTACTCGGTGCGCGACGTGCTCGCGGAGGACTACGTCATCGGCCAGTGGGTGACGCGGAAGCTGGGCCGGCGCGTCGTCGTCGCGTGCGCCCCGGTCTACAACGTGTCGCTGGGCAAGAGCGTGCGCGCCTTCTTCCAGCGCTACCTGCGCTGGAGCGTCATCCACCGGACGGCCGTCACGCCGCCCACCTATCTGGCGCAGGCCCTGCTCAACCCGATTCCGCTGGCCCTCCTGGGCGTGCTCGCCAGCCCCACCCCGGAGGCCGTGAAGGTGGCGACGGCGGTCGTCCTCGGCAAGGTGCTGGTGGATCTCGCGGTGTTTCGCGCGCTGCGACCGCAGTCGGTGTCGTGGCGCGCCGCGCCAGCGGTGCTCACCAAGGACCTGCTGCTCTTCGTCGCGTGGTGGCACGGCGCGTTCTTCCGCACGGTGGACTGGCGTGGCACGCGCCTTCGCGTGGGCCCCGGCACCCGGCTGTTGCCGCCGCGCGCGGTGGTGTCCACGGTGAACACCACCCTCCCCCCGGGGGACGAGTGGGTCGCCGGGTGATGCACATCTGTTTCATCACGCTTGCGGCGGTTTCACCGCACGGACGTGAAGGCGCCGCGAGCAATGCCTACCTTGCTTCGCATGCCCCTTCGGACGTTGGCTCATCTCTCGGACCTCCACCTGGACCTGAGCCCCGACAGTGATGCCTCCGCGCAAGCGCTGCTCTCGGCCGTCCAGGCCAGCCGCGCGGACCACGTGGTGCTGACCGGAGACCTGACGCACCAGGGCTCGCGCGAGGAGTACCGTCGGTTCGTCGACATCTTCGCGCCGCTGTTGGACACCGGACGGCTCACCTTCATCCCCGGCAACCATGACCGTCCTGGCGAGGACGTGGGTGGCGCATGGATGGACGGCCTCAAGGTCCGCACGGTGGAGCGCCCCGGCGTGTACTTCGTGTGCGTGGACTCCACGGGTGAGCACAACCGCAACTACTTCGCGAGCCATGGAGAGCTGTCGCTCGACACGGTGGAGCGGGTGGAGGCCGCGCTCGACGCCGCGCCGCGCGACGCGCTGGTGGCGGTGCTGGTGCATCACCACGTGCTGCCGCTGCCCGAGGAGAGCTTCCCGGAGCGCCTGGCCACGCGCATGGGATGGCCCCACGCCTCCGAGCTGTCGCTGGGCGCGGAGCTGGTGGCGCGAGTGCAGGGCCGGTGCGACCTGGTGCTGCATGGCCACCGTCACCAGCCCTGCGAGACGGTGCTGGACACGGCGCACGGACGGCCGCTGCGCGTCTTCAACGCGGGCAGCTCCACGGACCTGGGGCGCTTCCGGCTGTTCCAACACTCGGACGGTCGCCTGCTCGGTGAGCCCCAGTGGTGTCACTCGACGCAGCCCGAGCGTCCCCGGACCGCGGGGCACAATGTGCGACCTGCCCTTCAGTACCTGGTGACGCAGCTGGGCATGGCCCTGTTCTGAGCCCGCCCCCCTGCTCTCCAGGCAGGGGCCATTTCTCCCGAGGAAGCGAATGTCGAGGGTGCGCAGGGAGGTTCTTCCCGTGTCGGGGAGGATGCTTGGCGCGACTGGACACGGATGAAGAAAGCGCGAGACGGGTGCTCGTCGTCGATGACGACGCGGACTGGAGAGAGTTCCTTCGGCTCAGCCTGGAGGATCTGGGGTATGAAGCCACCGAAGCGGCCGATGGCCACGAGGCCCTGGCCAGTCTTCGGCGCGGTGAGCGCTACGAGGTCATGCTCCTGGACCTCAACATGCCGGGGATGAGCGGCCTGGAGGTCGTGGCGCGGCTTCCGCGCGGTCCCCTGCCCCGCGTGGTGTTCCTCACGTCAGCGGCGGCCCAGGACGTGGGCGACGCCCTGCTGTCCGGCCCCCACTACTACCTGCCCAAGGGCGCCAGCCAGGACCAACTGTCTCTCCTCTTGCAGTCACTTGGTGAGTGAGCGGCCGGGCATCCGGGGTTACGGTAGAGGGCTCCTGAGAGGAGGGCCATCATCGTTTCGGAGCTGCTCATCATCTTGTTGCTCGTCCTGGCCAATGGCGTGTTCGCCGGGGCGGAGCTCGCGGTCATCTCCCTGCGCCGCACGCGGCTGAAGGAACTGGTGGAGCAAGGCAGCGGCTCCGCGAAGGCGGTGGAGGCCCTGCGCAAGGACCCGGAGCGCTTCCTCGCGACGGTGCAGATTGGAATCACGGTGATCGGCGCCACGGCTGCGGCCTTCGGCGGCGCGAGCATCGCGAACCGGCTGGCCCCCGTGCTCGCGGGCTTCGGGCTTCCGACGGAGACCGCGGACGAAGTCGCTCTCGCGGGAGTCGTCATCGTCGTGTCGTACCTGTCGCTGGTGCTGGGCGAGCTGGTGCCCAAGTCGCTCGCGCTGCGGGCCGGGGAGCGCTACGCGCTGCTCATCGGCCGTCCTCTCAACGGGCTGTCGTGGCTGATGCGGCCGGTGGTGTGGTTCCTCACCGCCAGCTCCAACGTGGTGCTGCGGTTGTTCGGCGACCGGACGACCTTCAGCGAGAGCCGCCTGTCGGCGGAGGAGCTGCAAACGCTGGTGGAGGAGGCCACGAAGCAGGGCTCCCTGGACCCGCGCGCCGGGGAGATCGCCGCGCGTGCGTTCGAGATGGGCGACCTGACGGTGGGCGAGCTGATGGTGACGCGCGAGCAGATCGTCGCGCTGCGCCGCCACGCGAACGCGGAGGAGATTCGCCAGACGCTGCTGGAGCACGGGCACTCGCGGATGCCGGTGTTCGAGGGCACGATGGACAACATCGTCGGCTACGTCATCGCCAAGGACCTGCTCGGGGTGGCCTGGGAGGGGCACCTCATCGTCCTGGAGGACGTGGTGAGGCCCGCCTTCTTCCTCGTGGAGACGATGCGGGCCATGGACGCGCTGAAGGAGCTGCAGCGGCGGCGCATGCAGCTGGCCATCATCGTGGACGAGCGCGGCGGCGTCGTGGGCCTGGTGACGGTGGAGGACCTGGTCGAGGAGCTGGTGGGCGACATCCTCAGCGAGTCGGAGACGCCCGAGGAGCTGGTGCTGCGCGAAAGCCCCCTGGCGGCGGTGGTCCAGGGCAGCGCGGCCATCCGGGACATCAACCGGGAGCTGGGCCTGGACCTGACCGAGGACGACGACTACTCCACGGTGGCGGGGCTGACCATCGCGCTGGCGGGCGGCGCGATTCCCGAGCCCGGCACGAAGCTCCGGACGAAGGACGGGTTGGAGCTGGAGGTCCTGGAGGCGACGCCCCGGCGCGTGCGCTCGGTGCGCATCCACCTTCCGGAGGCCAAGCCCGAGGAGGGCTGAGCACCGCAGGACTCCAGGCTAGCGGGACTCTGGAGCCTGGAGGGCCAGCTCTCCGGGGCGTGCTCCGGCGCGCACGCTCCAGCCTGGAGCAAGTTCCAGAACCCAGCCATCACCCTGCCACCGGGAGCCCTGCGCACGCTCGGGTGGCGCGACGACGGTGGCGGACTTCCAGTCCTGGGCCACGAGCACTTCGGACGTCACGCTGAGCGAGCCCCATTCATCCACGATGCGGGCTCCCGGATACACGGTGCCATGCTCGAGCAGCGGGACGAGTTCCCCCGGGTTGAACTGGATGCGCATGCGCAGCAGGGGCAGGCGCAACACGGGCCCCTCCACCAGGCGCTTGCGCAGGGCCTCCGCGCGCTCACGGGCGAGCCGCGCACGCGTGGTCTCGGCCTCGCGCAGGGCGGAGCCCTCATAACGCGTCTCGCGCCGCGCCACGTTCCGCTCGGGCCCTGGCGCGGGCAGCCGGAGGGCCTCCCCGAGCAGGTCCCCCAGGTCCGCGCCTTCCAGCGCCCGCTTTCGCCAGCCCGTGGCGGAGGCGCCCGCTTCATCCAACAGCAAGCCGTAGGCGGGGCCTGACGCATAGGCGAAGGCCCGCACGAAGGAGTTTCGCCGAGCGCCGTCGTCCAGGTTCTCCAGCGCCAGCGCCCGGCGCTCTCGAGCCTGGCTGGCCGCCGCGCTCACGCCGGTGTACTCCGCGAGCCCTTCATGGCGCTCCAGCGAGCCCTCCTCGGTGGTCGCCGAGGCGAAGCGCGCTCGACGCTCGCTCCGGAACGCCAGCGCGTCCTCGACGGCGGTGCGGCGCGCGGACGCGGTGCTTGAGCGCAGCGCGGACGCGAGGGCACGCCACTCGAGCTGCAACAGTGTGCGGCCCTCGAAGTCATCGAGGTGGGCATTGGCCCCCTCCTGGCCGCGATGTCCCAACGAGCTCGCGAGCCGATGGAAGGCCTCGTGGGCCAGCAGGGCGCGCCGACGCGCGGGGGCCTCGGGCAGCGGCGCCCTCAGCTGTACCCATGAGACTCCGGCCCAGGTGAGCGCCGTGTTGGCGATGGTGACGTCGGTGGGCAGGACGCCCACCCAGGGGCCCGCTCCGGACTTCCCGGGCCACTCGCTTGCCACGAAGGCCCGCGTTTCAGGATGTACGACGAGCAACGGAGCGCACAGCGAGTGCCCCCACAGTCGCCGCCCATCGGCTTCACAGGTCCGGCGAAAGTCCGCGAAGGCGGCTGTGATTTCGCCCACGGCCATGACCTCGGGCACGACGGCAGCTGGCTCGGGGGCGGCCAGGGCATTGCCGCTCGAAGCGACGCCCCAGAGACACGCCGTCGCGATACCGCACCTCGTCACGATTCCACGCTGACTCATGAAGCGCTCCTTGAAGAGGCCCCACCGCTCCTCGCTCGAGGCCAGAAGCATGCGGGCGAATGATACGCCCACGGCCGCAACGGGTACGTCGTTCACCCGCGTCGATTGCGCACGGAAGCTCCGTGGAGTGAAACGCCCGGCCTGCCCTCAGCGCCCCTTGGGCCGGGGCCGCGGGGCCGGGCGCGTCGGAGCACCTGCTTTCGCGCTCCCCTGCCCCAGTCGCCGCGCCGCGACGTCTTGATGCGCCAGCCGCCGCAGCGCGATGAGCACGGGCTCGTGGACCGCCGTTCCGAGCACGGCGTACTCAACGGCGGCCGTGGCCTCCCGGGGAATACTGCCGACGTCGAACTCGGCGATGGCGCGGATGTGCGGCCCATAGACGGCGAGCCGCCTGTCATCCAAGGGAATCCCCGCCGACTCCGCCGCCGCCAGCGCGAGCTCCAACTGGGCGACCGCGGCGAACCGGGGGTCATAGACCTGGCCCAGCTTCTCGAGCACCGCGCGGGCCCGGGGATAATCCTCCGCCGCCTCCGGCGTCACGCTGGGCGGCAACGCGGCAATCGCCTTGCCCAGCGTCTCGAAGAGGTCGTCCTCCGGGCGGTCCATGAGTTGGAGCACCTCCCGCGCCTTCTGCACACTCAGGCCCACCGTCTCCGTCAGCGCGCGAATCACGGCGATGCGCCGCACATGGGCCTCGCCGTACTCGGCCCGCGTCGCCGACGTGGCCTCTCCGGACGGCAACAGCCCCTCCCGCAGATAGAACTTGAGCGTCGCGAGCGGAACACCCGTCCGCTCCACCAGTTCAGAGATGCGCATGCACGGCCCCTTGCATTGGATACCTTCGGTATCTAATATTGGATACCATGGCTATCCAACCCCACACCCTCATCCTCTTCGGCGTCCTGCTTCTCTCGCTCATCACCGTGGAATCAGGCGGCTGGTTCCTCACCCGTGTCGGGCGGGGCAGTATCCCCGCGAACGCGCTGCAGAAGAACTTCTTCCGCGCGGGCCATGCGCATGCGGCCGTGCTGCTGATGCTCAGCCTGGTCATCCTGGTGGTGCTCGACGCGGCCCATCTGCCGGTCGGCTACGACGTCGTCGCGCGCTTTGGAGTCCCGGTGGCCGCGCTGCTCATGCCCGCGGGCTTCTTCCTCTCCGTGCTCGGCAAGGACCCCCAGCGGCCCAACCGACTGCTGGCCCTGCTGTGGATTGGCGCGGGAAGCCTCACGCTCGGCCTGCTGACGGCCGGCGTGGGCCTCATCGTCGCGGGCGTCAAAGCGTCGTGAGCAGGGGCTGCCACGATGAGGTCATGCCGCGAGCGCGGCTGACGCGACCCGTTCGACGGAGGCCGCTGGCGAATGAATGGCATTGGAAACAATACCAGCCACCCCAACAAATGACTATCAACCCTGAAACTCCCCTACCAGGCAGGCCTTCCCCCTAGGGCTCCGACGTCAAGGGTTGGGTGAGAACCCACCCGCCGTGAGTCATTGCATAATTCCGAGGATGACCCATGAGCGAGGCACCGGCTCGTCGCGTATTCTTTGGATGCCTCGATTCGAGGCCCATCCCCGGAGCCAGACATGACACGTGCATTGGGAGTTCCCGCGCTCGCGGCGTTGTTGTTGTTGGGAGGTTGTGAAGGCGTAGGCCCCGAAGATGCCACGGCGCCCGTGGGTGAACTGGGCGTCCATGAGGGGGCGGTGGGTGAGCTGGACTTGAGTGTCGAGGACCTGGTGGCGTCGTGCCAGGCCACGGCGTTGACGCTCTCGGGGGCCATCCAGAACCACGAGGCCACGGGCATCGCCGGTTCCACGGCGGCCGTGTACGCGGGCGGCACCGGCGCGGGCGGCACGCGACTGGGCACCCTCAGCGTGCCCTTCCTGGTGGGTGGAGAGCGCTTCCCCTTCCAGCTCTCCTTCACGGTGCCGGAGGGCACCCAGCGGGTGGTGGTCGTCGCGGACGACGACGGGGTCTTCAACGAGGACAACGAGGCCAACAACGTCGCAGCGGTCGACTTCTCCATTCCCTGTGCGACGAATCAGGGTCCGGTGGCGCTCTGTCGAAACGTGACGGTGGCGGCGGACGCGGCCTGCGAGGGCGTGGCCTCGGTGGACCACGGCTCGCATGACCCGGACGGCTTTCCGGGTCCCTTCAGCGTGACGCAGCTTCCCTCGGGCCCGTTCGCGCTGGGGACGACGCCTGTGCAACTGGACGTGACGGACGGGGCGAGTGCGAACACCTGCTCGGCGACGGTGACGGTGGTCGACACCACGGCTCCGGTGCTGGGGGCCAGCCGGGGGCGCGTCCTGACGCCGTCGGTGGGCTCGGACTACGTGCTGGTGTCACTGGCGGACTGCGCGCTGCCGGCGGTGGACAACTGTGGTGGGGAGCTGCCGCTGGCGCAGGCGGGTACGCTGTTGCGCGTCAGCTCCGACGAGCCGAACGATGCGCTGTCCCTGCTGCGGCTGCTTGCGTGTGACGACATCAAGCTGACGGCTGATGGCAAGTCCGCGCTGGTCCGCGCGGAGTCGGCGCTGCTGGGCAACGGACGCGTCTACACGTTCACCTACGGCGTGAAGGACGCGACGGGCAATGAGACCACGGGCACGTGTCAGGTCCGCGTCCCCGCGCTGCTGGGCAATCCCGCGGTCGACTCCGGGGTGACGTACTGCCAGGGCGTGGGTTGTCCCTCGGGAACGACGGGACGCGGACTGCTCTGCTCCCTGCTGTAATCAGGTCGTCGTGAGGGCCCGCCTGGGAAGATTCCGGGCGGGCCCGTGCGACGGTGACGAATCCCAACACACTCAGTGCTTGCCCAGCGCGGGGAGCCACACCTCGAGAACCCTGCGCGGCATGTTCCCGTACTTTCCCTGCAGCCCGATCACGCGGACGTTTCCCCTGAGCGCCACGCCTTTCTCACCGAGCACCTGCTGAACGAGCGCTCCCACCTTGTCGGCGAGCTGCTTGTCATCGGCATGGAAGTAGCGAACGTCACCCGTCGATGACGCTCCTTCCGTGAGGATTTCGGGACTCGGAACCCCGTAGCCTTCACCGTCCAGCGCCAGGGAAAGTGCTGTGGCTATCGATCTGTCGTTCGGGTCCGCGTAGTGGACGAACACCCGTGTTCGCTCCGCCTGGGCCGCGGCAACCAGCCTGCGCGCGCCAGCCGGCACATCCGAGGCCGGTGGCCCTGACTTGATCGCCTCCGCCAGATACACACGCGGCGAGGGTCTCTCGACCGTTTCAGCCTGTGCCGACACCAGGCTCAGCTCACCGGCGGAGCCCGCGCTTTCGGCGAGCGCCACCCGAATCTGCCCGACCAGACTTTCTGGAAAGGCGGCAACCAGGACGTTGCGCTTCAAGATGCGCTTCTTCGCATCCTCTCCGAAGATGGCCTCGTCATTGAGCTTCAGATACTCGAAGAAGTCCTTGCGCCACCCATTGTCCAGCTCACGTTCCGCTTGAAGCTGGGCAAGCTGTAGCTCCCGTTCCTTCTGTTCCTTCGCGAGCGCGAGTTCCTTCTCCTTCGACGCCACCGCCACCCAGACCTGGACGCCCGAAATCAGGATTGTCGCCACCGAAATCACGGCCCCCAGATTTCGATTGAGAAGCCCCTGGCGAGAGGTCGACGTGGTCCGCTCATGCTCGAACCGCTTTTCCTCGAGCAGCACCCGCCTGCGCTCCAATTCCAAGCGCTCACGCTCCAGGCGAAGCTGCTCCTCTGAAGGCGTCTCTCCAGTTTCGCTCATATGTCCCCCCGGGCAATCAGCGCCCTCGGGCAGGGTACTTCAAACTTGCTTCCCCGCTCAAACCAGGCCCCGGCACAGTGCGCCGACGCGAGGCTTTCGTCCTGGTAGACTCACGAGGTCCGGAGGAGTCCATGGAGGTTACCAGCTCGAAGCGCGGCGACGTGGCGCCCCTGGACAGCCGAAGGCGCCGCTTCGTCGTTCTCGGAACATCTGTCGTGCTCTGCGGGGCACTCATCGGCATCGCCCGGTCGCAGGTCCTCCAGTTCAAGCGACACAACACACACGTCGAATGCAAGGCGACGCTGAAGGCCTGGTACTTGACCCAGAAGGCATTCCACGACGAGCGCGGAAGGTATGACCCCGCCTTCGCCAACGTCAGCTTCCTGGCCCACGAGAACGGCCGCTATTCATACTTCGCGGGCACCAGTCCGACGGCACGGGCCGATGGCACTCAGGAGGCAGGAAGCAACAAAGCCCAGGTGACGGGCGTGACATTCTGGTGGGAGTTGCCTCCACGCGCGGCAGTGTCCGTGGAGCAGCTCCCTTCCGAAGTGAGGGCCCAGCTGGGCCTGTCCGGGACGTGCCCACGGTGTGAAATCACCGCGGCATGCGCGGCCAACCTGGATGACGACGACACGCTCGATGTGTGGGTCGTCTCCACCGGATCACTGGCCATCACTGGCCCAGAGGGCTCCACGGTGTCACCCGGCATGCATTCACATTGGATGGATGACCTCGACGACTCCTGAGCGCCACCCTCCGTGCCCAGTCGAGCATGCGCGGAGGAGGAGCAGGAGGCGTCGCACCTCCTGCTCGAGACGCGGCGGTTGAAATCAAGAGCCGAGCCTACCGCCCGCTCCCATCAATTCTGCGCACACAGCCAGACCTTCCCGAACGTGCAACGACACTCACCCGCCGTGCCCTCGGAGTAGCAGCAATCCTTGAACTGCCCCGCCACCGGGCAAGCCTTCCCATGGAGGTTCTCACACAGAGACACGCCTGGGCACCCCGTTGGCACGGGCGGAGGGCACGCAGTGAATACCCCATTGCACGTCACGCCCTGGTAATCCGTCGCAGAGCAGCTTGTTGTCGACGAAGGGCAACTGACCGAGCCGGTGGAGCACTGCGCGGTACACCCCGCGAGTTCTTGAGATACGAGCTCAAGTTCCTCACTGCTGCTCGCACTGCCATCCGAGGAACCTCCACAGGCCATGGCTCCCACCAACATCGCACTCAACGCAGCGCCGAAGAAATACTTCACAAACATTGGACCCTCCGTGGAAAGGCCAAGAGTAGAAGGGATGAAGAGGGTCTGCCTATCCCAGGTTTCTGGGATTGGGATTCGCATAGTCGTTCTGCCGGCCTGGGGGTATGGAGTGATTCCACCCATGTTCAAAAGGCGTAGCGCTGGCCCATTCACTCAAGTCCCGCCCACATGGCGCGGTTCGTCCCCACGCCAGCCTCCCATTGCACTTCGGGCTCGATAGGGACGGCACGAGGTGGCACAGGAGCCCCGAGCGTCAGCCCGGGCCGCGGCGGCCACGGGCTGGGTGTCTGGGGTCGCCTTCGGCAGGCCGCGCCAATGACTCCTGAATTGCAACTGTTGCAAGAATTGCAGAAGATAGTACCAGCCCGGCCGTCCTTCGCTCGCACACCTTCACGACAGGGAACTCACCATGAAGAGCCTGAAGCTGTGGGTGGTGGCCTGCGCCGCCAGTCTCTCGATGGGGTGCGGAGACGCACCGGCCGATTTGGCCGGCGATGGCGATGAGATGCGCGAGTCCTCGCAGGAACTGACAGGCTGTACCGCCACCTGTGAGCAGGGCACTGTCAGTTGCCCGTCGTCGACGACTAGCTGTTCCGCGACGCACTACGTGGGCGTGACATGCGACGGCGTCGCTATTGCCTGCCCACCTCCTACTGACCCACCATTGCCGACGTGTTCGCCATTCTTGCCGCGATGCACGTCCTATTCGGGTGGTAGCTGCGACGTGCTTAACGAAACTGTACCTTGCTGCGTCGACGAGGCGACTTACTCGTGGGAGAGTTCCTGCAAGTGCGCAAAGCTTGGCGCCTCAAGACCACCATACAAGTGGATGTGTGCCTTCTAGGAACTGTCAATCCCGAGCAGAGGGAGACGATCCCCTCCTGCGCGCGGCCCGATGATGACCGTCCCCACACCAGTCTTCGCGCCCACTTTGGGTACGGGCGGGACCGCGGCAGCCAACACCAGATAGCCGGACGCAGCCCCACAGGTCGCGATGGTTCCCGCAGTGGCGCTGTCGGCGCGTCACCTGCGGGAGCCACTCCCGAAGCCATCCGCGCAGCAGGTTCTCACCCGGCGCTGGCGCCTCGGCACGGGCCTCCACGCGGCGCGTCCATCCCAGAGCTTCCACTCCTGCTCCAGGCGACTTGCGCCGTGTGCGGACTAACCGCCGTCTTCACTGAGACAGGAGAGCCGAAGCGCACGTACCATGCGTCTCCCGCTGCCTGAGTCGCGAAGCCGCACAGCGAACCGGCCAGCCAGGAAGTGCCCATGTACGACTTTCTGTATGCCTTCACGCTGTGGCTGGCGCTCACCGGCGTCGGCATCCTCCTGCTGTTCGCCCTCATCAAGGTCGAGAAGCGCGGCTACGAGAAGGAGAGGAAGGCCCTGCTCGATTCTCTCCGCTGCGTTGCATGCGGCGGCGAGAGCGCCCCTGACTCCATCTGGGGGCCCGACTCCATTCGGGTCAGGCGGGGCATGCCACAGCCTCCTCCCGAGGTCGAAATGATGTGTGCGACCTGCGGGCTCGTCGCCATTCACACCGACAAGGGGGAATACGTGCGGACTGGCTCGCTCCTCCCAGACAGCGACTGAGCAAGGCCTCCTCACGAGAGAACCTCCAGCACCACGCGCACAGCCCACTTCCTGGACGCGCTCGCGAGACGGCGCGCGAATTCGCGCGGTACAGGCGGGTGCGCCAGCGACAGGCCAGAGCCACCGCGACCCAGGAGGGAATGGCCGCGCATCGATCACTCCGCCCTGGCGCGCACAGGGACTGCGTTACCGCTTCGCTCCCCGGCGCAGGTCCCGGGTTCCGCAGTCAGCCAGGTGGAACGTCCCCGGGCGGCTCATGCGAGAGACGACGCGGGCGCCGACGTGGGTGGCGAAGTCCGAGGGCCCCCCTTCCCTCCGCTGCACCGAAAGGTGAGTGGTGTACGCCGTCACCATGCCGGGCCTGTCCCGTCTGTCCACCAACTCCTCGAGGAGTTCCCGGTGGCGCGGGCCCAACTCCTCGCCCGGCAACCCATCGACGTCATCCAGCACGAGGACGCGCACTCGGGCGGCTCGCTGGAGAAGCGGCACGTCCCCCGCCTCGTGGTCGCTGACGCGCTTCAACTGCGACCAGGGCACGAAGAGCCCGGCGGACGCGTCCCATTCGGGCAGATGCTGGCCGCCGCGCGTCTCGTGGCGCACCGCGGAGCGGAAGAGGTGGCACGCCCCAGCTGTCTTCCCCACCCCAGTGCCGCCAGACAGCAGCAGCGTACGCAGCCCCTCCCGCAGCACGTGCCTCGCCGCGCGGAGGGCAGCCGTCTCCAGCACCTCATCCCCGGCGAGGGCTTCCACGGCCTCCGACGGGGCGTCGCACAGCTTCAGGTGCAGAGGCCACGCGTCGGCCTGGGCGACCTCGAGCCGAACCCTCTCCGCTGCCTCGGCCTGCTGTGACTCCACCTCCCGCCGCTTCCAGTCGGCCTCGAGCTGAACCAGCCCCGCCGAAGGTTTCTCGCGGGCCTGGGACATGGCCTTCCGCATCAGGTCCGCCAGCCGCTGAGGCCCCTGTCGCTGGGGCTCGGCCGGGGCGGTCTTCTCGTCGTCTCGACTCACGGGCTTTCCACCACGCCGTCCTGGTAGTCACCGGAGTTGAGGGGGCGTCCCGGCGTGCGCGCGGCTGACGTCGACCGCATCGCAGGCCTGGCGTTGGCATTCCACCGTTTCATCAAGTCGCCCAGGTTGTCATACCGCTGCATGAATCTCGCGTGGATGCCGTGCCCCCGCCGGACAGCACCTCATGGACTCCGCCGCTGCCGACGAGCGACAGCTGCGTCCGGGTGGTCCCGTCGTCGACATGCTCCCACCCGTAGTCGTGTCCCCTGGCTTCGCGGGAGACGCGCTCCACGTCTCCGCGCAAGGACTCGGTACGCGCGCCTCCAGGGGCGGCAGCTCGCATGAAGATGTCCGGGTCCTCGCGCGAGACCACCGAGCCAGCGGAACGGGTGCCCACCACCAGCATCAAGGTCAGCGGCATGCGCCCTCCGGTGGCCAGCGCGCTGCGATGCGCCGCCGTTTCGCTGGTCGCCAACGAGTCAACCTGTGCGGCGCCCTGGGGGACGGCGCCAGGGACACTCGGCAGGGCCCTCGGGTCGTCGAACTGAACCGGGGCTGGCGCCGGAAAATGACAGCGAGCGTCTGGCCCCCGTGCGCAGCGTCCGCTCGTGCAATGGCGAGGGCAACGCAGGCCTCCTCTTCGAAGGCCCCGCGCTTCACCGGAATCTTGCCGGACGGGTCTGCCGCAGAGGCAGCCCTCGGGCGCACGAGAAGGTGACGTCCGGGACCGACAGGAAGAGGGAGGGCCGAAGGGCAACCCGGGAGGAGCAGTTCACCGCCCTCCCGGGCACCACATTCCGGAGTCGCATCAACCACTTGCGACGACGCGCGATACAGGATTCGAACCTGTGGCCTTTGGCTCCGGAGGCCAACGCTCTATCCAGCTGAGCTAATCGCGCAGAACCGCTACAGCGAGGGCACAAGTAGCCGAACTCCCCGGCCGACGCAAGCCCGCATTCCGCCCAGGGCTGACGGGAGAACACCCCACCGCAGGGG
>NZ_JABUMQ010000122.1:0-29084 GCF_013336645.1 Myxococcus sp. CA039A
TCCAGACACAGCGTCGGCGAGGCTCGCGCGCCGGCGACCTGGGGCACGCAGCGCACCCGCCCTCCCGTCGCTCGCACCCTCGAGCCGCGCCCCACCGTCGCGGAGCCGCCCTGCTCCACCGCGCGCAGCACGCGCTCCACCGTCCCCGCATCCGTCACCACGTCATGCTCGGCCAGCAGTCGGGCGAGCACCCTGCGCCGCAGCGGAGGTTCCAGCGCGCGCACCGCCACCGCATCCAATCCTCCCTCCGACAGCCGCACGCGGTGCCAGGCCGCGTCCGCCAACTCGCTCAGCAGCGCTTCGTCCTCCGCGGCCAGCCGCGCGAATGAGGCCAGCCGCGCGTCCACCCGGAAGCCGGCCGCCCGGCTGAGCGCGGGCAAGGCGTCCGTTCGGACCCGCACCCGGAAGAAGGCCGGGTCGGCGTTCATCGCATCTGTCCAATACTCGACGCCCTGCTCGGCCAGAAAGTTCACCAGCTCCTCGCGCGTGCGCTCCAAGAGCGGCCGGACGAGCCCGGGACGCGCTTCGTGGATGCCCACCGCGCCTCGCGAGGACGTCCCCCGGGCCAGCCGCATCAGCAGCGTCTCCGCCTGGTCGGTGGCCGAGTGGGCTGTCGCCACCACCGACAACCCTCGCGCGAGCCGCACCTCCTCCAGCGCCGCGTACCGCGCATGCCTCGCGCGCGCCTCCACTCCCGCTCCAGACTTCAGCGCCAGTTCGCGGACATGACACTCCAGCCCCAGCCTCGCGGCGAGCGACGCCACGGCCCGCGTCTCCGCTCGGGACTCGGGGCGCAGGCCATGGTCCACCGTGGCGACTTCCACGCGCAGCCCCAGGCGCTCTCGCACGCTCGCCGTGCCGACGAGCAGGGCCACCGAATCCGCGCCTCCAGAGACGGCGCACAGCACGGAGCGGCCCTCCAACCCGAGGCGCGCGTACGCATCGAGCAGCGTCGTCGTCAGCAAACGTGTCGTGGGTCCAGTGCGTGACATCTGACAGGGGGAATGGAGTGTCGGGTAACAGGGTTACAGAGGCGCGTGCGGTTGAAGGCAGGGGGGCTGGTTCTTATGATCGTCACACCGGATGGGCGCGGACTCGGAAGAGGAAATATGCGCGGCCCCCGGAGTTGTTGAGGGGACGGTCGAATTTTCAAGGTGTTGGGCCTAGGGGTCCCCCCCCTCCCCCTCTGGGCCCACGGGTCCGCTGGGAGATCCACTCCCGGCGGTCCCTCTTTCCGAGACGCCCCGGTCCTCCTGTCGCGAGGGCCGGGGCGTTTCCTTTTTCGCGCACAGTTGGATACGTCAGGCTTGACTGAACGTGCCCGGGCGAGGACCCAGCGAGCGCGGAATGAGTCCTCCGAAACCGTTGACCCTCTTGGGCGTCTGTCGGATAACGGCCCCGGTGTGTTCAGGTCGTCACCTCGAATCCGCCCCGGAGACTCAAGTATGGCAGGCACCGACAAGCGCAAGCAGTCGCTGTACTTCCCCGAGGAGATGCTGAAGGAGATTCAGGAGGAAGCGAATCGACAGGACCGCTCCCTCTCCTGGGTTGTCCAGCAGGCGTGGAAGATCGCCCGCGAGCGCATCAAGTCGTTCCCCGCCGTCAACGACGTGACTGGCGACGAGCGCCAGGACCCGCGCGAGGAGTAGCGCAGGCATGGCCACCACCGACCACCGCAAACAAAGCCTCTACTTCCCGGAGGACATGCTGGAGGAAATCCAGCGCGAGGCGACGAGGCAGGACCGCTCGCTCTCCTGGATTGTCCAGCAGGCGTGGAAGGTCGCGCGTGCGGAGATTCGGAGAATGCCGTCGGTCAACGACGTGCTCAGCTCGCCTCCTCCACCGCGTCCCGCCCCTGTCGTGGCGAGCCCGGCGGCGGCGGCGCCCGCGACCCCACCGAGCATGGTGGCGGCCGCTCCGAACCCGGACGAGCCCAAGTCCTGAAGGGCCCCGCGAGCGGCCCACCGGCACTCACCCGCCGGCGGGCCTCGCGGGCAGCGCGCAGTTCTCGAAGACGACGCGAGGCTCCTCGGAGAGCGCCTGGACGGGCGTGGGGTACTTCTCCCGCATGTACGCCGAGGCGATGTTCGCGTCGGTGCCGCCCAGCTTTCGCGCCTGCACCGGGTTCCGGTCAGGGTCCTGACCGGCATTGCCGAACACCGTGCCGTAGCCGTCGCCCCCCTCGAGCAGGAAGCTGGGCATGGCCACGCGATAGCGGATGCTCGCGTCGTCGCGAGGCGGCAGCGGAATCTGCTGCCCCCCCACTGTCAGCGCCCGCACCCGCTCGCCCTTGGGGCGTGAGCAGTCCACGCGCACCGACGTCCCCGCGGACACGTGGAGGAAGGCGCCGGAGGGCGAGGCGATGAGCTGTCCCTCCACGTACAGGGCGCCCACGCTGTTCTCCATCATCCCCACGACCTCGCGCTCGGTGAGGTCCACGGTGACGATGAGGTTCTCGAAGAGGATGACCTCGTGGAGTACGCCGTCGGTGAGCGGTCCCTTGCGCAGCGCCATGCGCGTGTAGCAGAGGCCCTCCGCGCGCAGCGAGCCGCCGTTGACGACGCCCAGCACGGCGGGCCGCACCGAGCCGTCCTCGGCATGAAGGAACGCGTCGGCGACCAACTGCGCCAGCGCGTTGTTGTCATGTCGGGTGAAGGGCTTGTCGAGCTGGACGTCCTGGCCCAGGTAGCCGACGACGGCATCCGGGTCCGCGACGAGCGGCTGGCACGAGTCGTTGTAGGAGATGCACCCGGCGAGAGGCGACGCCAGGGCGCACGCGAGCGCGGCGATGATGGACTTGGGGAGCGGCATCAGAAGTGGGCCCTCACGGTGAGGTAGCCGGACATGCCCTCGCGCGGGAGGCTCCCGGTGACGCGGTCCGGGCGGGGAACATCGTCGCGAAGGTCATGGTCGAAGACGTTGTGCGCCACCAGCGACACCTCCCAGATGTCGGCGATGGGCTCGCTGCGAATCTGCGCGGTGATGAGGCTGTAGGCGGGAATCTTGTAGCGGCGGACCAGCTCCAGCACGGAGCGGCTGTTGTTGCGTCGCTCCGCGCCCGTGCGCACCACCACGTCGAAGTTCACCCACGCGCCAATGGGCATGGACACGCCCGCGTTGAAGCGGGCCTGCGGCGTATCCGTGAGCAGGCGGGACTGCGAGGGCAGCTCCATGTCCTGCGCGCGGGAGATGCTCGCGTTGAACCAGGCGTTGGCGCGCTTGGAGGCCTCCAGGCGGGCCTCACCCTCGATGCCGTACACGCGCACGCCCAGCTCGCGGTTGCGCAGCGGGACGATGTTGCCGGACGTGTCCACCGGGATGATGGGCGAGTCGAAGAGCTCCAGGTACGCGTTGGCGCGCAGCCGCACGCGAGCCTCTCCGGCGGACTGGATGAGGTCGGCGCCCAGTTCGAAGGTGTCCACCGTGGAGGGCTGCAGGCGCGGGTTTCCCTCGAAGCGGCCCTGGTTGTAGGTCGTGTCCGGGATGCGCTCCACGAGTTCCTGGAGCGTGGGCGCGCGGAACGCTCGGCCGTACAGGGCCTTGAGCACCAGGGCGTCCGTGGCGGAGAACACCAGGCCCACGCGGGGATTGATGCTGGGCACGAAGCTGGTGCCGGTGATGGTGCCCGAGCCGTCCACGGTGGGCAGTTGCGTGGCATCCACTCGCACGCCGAACGTGAGCGTCAGGGGGGTGATGACGGTCCACTGGTCCTGCGCGAAGAAGCCCACGATGAGCCGGCGTGACGCGGCGCCATCCGCGAGGCCCAGCAGGTCCGTGAGCCCCTCGGGCGCGGTGAAGCCTTCCGGGCGCACGCGCGCGTCCAGCGTGTAGTTGGTCTCGTAGTCGTAGTCGCCCAGCGACTGCTGCTCAACCACCGCGCCCAGCGACAGCCGGTTGTTGGCCGACAGGGAGATGTCCGCGTCCACTCCGCCGGTGATCGAACGCACGGAGATGCGCGTGCGCTCCCGCAGGCCCTTGTCGAAGAGCTGGTTGGCGTCCGGGCCCGTGCGGAAGTTCAGGGGGGTGATCTGGAAGAGGCGGTCGGTGGACTGCTGGTCGAACCCGGCCCGCGCGCGCAGCAGCACCGAGGACCCGATGGCGCGCTCCCATTGGAGGTCCGCCATGAGGACGTTCCACTTCAGCTCGGAGTCCTCGCCCACGGTGTCGAAGAGGCCCATCAGGGCGGTGCGGTTCTCGGTGAGGAAGCGCACCGAGGCACCCAGGCGCCCCGCGTCTCCCATGGCGTAGGTGGCGCCACCGCCCAGGTTGAGGAGGAAGCGGTCATCCCGCGTCTTGCCCGCGGGGTCTTCCACCGCGCGAAGGCCCTGGGAGGTGGACTCGTCATCCAGGCCGTCGTGCTCGATGACGTTCGAGTCACCCGTCTGGTTCCACACGTCCGCGTCCGCGAAGAGGCGCAGGTCGCCGAAGGTCTCTCCCGCCGACGCATGCCCGTTGACGGTGATGGCCAGGCGGTCGTCCTTCTCCGGGAAGCCTCCGGCGGAGACGGCCGTGCGCACACCATCCGAGGTGTCGGTGACGATGTTCACCACGCCCAGGAAGGCTCCCGCGCCGTAGAGGGCGGAGCCCGGACCGCGGATGACCTCGATGCGCTCCAGGTTCTCCACCGGCAGGTTCATCAGCGCCTTGCCGTCGAAGAAGTTGTTGAGGCGATGGCCGTTGAGCAGGAACAGCACCTCGGCGTCATTGCGCAGGCCGCGCACCGCCGTGCGATGGAAGCCCTGCACGTCGCGGCTGATGGTGAGCCCGGGCACCACGTCCAGCACGTCGGCGACGGTGCGGGCACCCAGCGCGCTGATCTGCTCGCGGCCGAACGAGGCGGCGATGGCGGGCACCTTGCGGACCTTCTCCTCGTGGCGCGTGGCCAGGGCCAGGGTGTCCTCGGCGCTGTAGAGGGCCATGTCCTCTTCCAGCTCCGAGCGCGGCGGCACGACGACCGCGCTCTCGCGCGGCGAGGAGGACTCTCGCGAGGATGACGTGTCGCGCGTCGAGGACTCCCGGGAGGAGTCACGCGAGGCCACGGGCTCACGAATGGGTGCGTCGCGTGAAGTGCCAGCCTCTCGCGTGGGCGCGTCACGTGAGGTTCCAGCCTCGCGGGCGGTCGCGTCGCGGGAGGTCCCCGACTCACGCGGGGGCGCTTCTCGCGTCCCTCGAGTGGGCTCGCGTGAGGTGGTCGCGCTTCCTCGCGTCGGAGGCGGAGGCTCGCGCGACGTCGAGGGGGTGCGGGTGTCCCGCGACGACGCCTTCGGCGGCGGAACATCGGAGGGCAGGTCCGCGGTGAGGGCCGCCATCGAATCGTCGTCGGAGGTGCTGCTCGTGGGCGGCGGCGTCCGGGTGCGCTCGGGAGGTGGCGTCCGGGTGGACGGTCGCTCGTCGGCGGAGTTGGAAGGCGCCGGCTCCGGCGTCGCGGGCCGGCTCGCGGTCGCGGACACGTCGCCCGCCACGAACACGCGCGCGGGCCGCGCGGCCGTCTGGAAGATGGGGATGCGCTCACCGTCGGCGGTGAGGCCCTCGACGTAGTACTCGACGCCCGGCGGCACCATGTGCTCGGCGGGGATGACGCCGCGATAGAGGTCGCCGTACTGGCGCTCCATCAGCACGCGGGCGAACGGCTCGCCCGGGCCGCGGTAGCGGACGTACATCTCCAGGATGCGACCGCCTTCCACGAGCGTGCCGTCCAGCCGCAGAGGCAGCTTGGGCTCGGCGCGGGTCGGTGCGGAGTGAAGAAGAGAAGGCTCCTCGGCACGGACAGGTACCGCCAGGAAGAGCACGAAGCTGAGGAGGGTCGCGCGCGCGAGTGTGTTCTTCAAGCTGAGGGGGATGGTCCATTGCCCCGATCCCCGAGTCAAGGAAGGGAGCCCCCGGGCCACTCGCCGCTGATTTTTTGCCGGGCCTTCAGGGCCGTGCGAGGGATCGCCGCACTCCATGCGCGACTCGCTCGCCCTGCACCTTGCCCTCTTCCGTCGTCAGCGGGCACAAATCGCCCGCGTGGTGGACGGGCAGACAGATGCCTTCCGCTCCTACGAGGCCCGCTACCGGCGGCGTACCGCCAGCTATCGGCGCGTCCTGCCGCTGACCGAGGTGCACCAGCGCGTGCGCGCCTCGGACGTGGTGTACGTGGGCGACTACCACACGCTGCCGTTGGCGCAGCAGACCTACCTGGAGCTCGTCGAACGCGCGCTCACCTCGGGTCGCCGCGTCGTCCTGGCCCTCGAGTGCATCGAGGGCCGACACCAGGCCTCGCTCGATGCCTGGCGCACGGGACGTCTCTCGGAGCGCTCCCTCCTGGCGCGGCTGGGCGGTGAAACGGAGGGTGCGGGCTTCGGCCCGGGCACCACGCTGCGCACGCTGCTCGCCTTCGCCCGGCGCCACCGCCTGGAAGTCGTGGGCATCGACCGGCGCGCCCAGGGTGAACGCTCGCTCGCGCTGAGGGATGCCTACGCCGCGGAGCGCATCGCGCGGGTCGCCCGAGCCGAGGACCGTCCGCTCGTCCTCGTCCTGGTGGGCCAGTACCACGTGGCGCCGTGTCACCTGCCCACGCAGGTGGAGCGCGCGCTCGGTGACGACACGCGACGAGGCCTCGTCGTCTACCAGAACGCGGAAGGCGTCTGGTGGCGGCTGGCCCGCGACGGGCGCATGGGCGTGGCCGAGGCGGTGGAGCTGGCGGACGACACCGTGTGCCTGCTCAACGCCTCCCCTGTCGTCTGCCAGCAAAGCTTCCTGGATTACCTGGAAGCAGAGGCCGGAGACTCACCGTTGATGGACCGGGGCGCCTCGGAGCGCTTCCGGGAGATGGCGGCGCTCATCGGCCGGCTCGCGGGTGTGCCGGTGGTGCGCGCGCTGGAGTCGGTGGAAGTCGCCACGGTGGCGGACGGAGACGTGCTGGCGCGCATCCAGCGGCGCGGGCGCTTCACGCAGGCGGAGCTGTCCCAGTTGCGCCGCCACATCCTGTCTCGGGAGAGCAGCTATATCCCCCGAGCGCGGACGGCCTATCTTGCCTCGCTGTCCTTGAACCACGCGGCGGAAGAAGCCGCGCACTTCGTGCGGCACTGCGCGGTGGGCAGCGCGATGGAGGCGCCTCGCACGGCGTCCGACGCGTTCTACGCGCGGTGCATGGAAGAGGCGCTGGGGTTCTTCGGCTCCCGACTGGTGAACCCGCGACGCACGTGTCTGGGGCTGGCCGAGTGGGCGAAGCGTTTCGGCGAGAGCCGAGGCGTCGAGCGGCAGGTCTCCGCCTTCGTGCTGGCGCACAAGGCCGCGGAGCTGGAGGCGCCCGAGGAGGCGGTGAAGCTGCTGCCCCTGCGCAAGGACCGCCTGTTCCATGGCGTCAGCCACGCACTGGGCTACCTGCTCGGAGACAGGCTCTACCGCGCGTTCGACGAGGGGCGCCTGGCGAAGGCGGAAGTCCGCGCCTTGTTCAGGGACCCCTTCGTGGAGGCGCGGACCGTGTACTTCACGTGGGCCGAGCGGCTGCGCGACTGAGGCTCACGGCGCCTGCTCGTGGGAGGCCTCCGGCTCCGGAGGCTTCGCCGCATCGGGCGCGGGCGCGAAGGTGCCATCCGACAGCAGGTCTCGCCTCGTCGCGGGATTGTCCTCGGTGACGACGCTGATGCTGCCATCCGGGAACAGGACGTAGGTCACCGCCGTGTCCACGTGGCCCACCGCCAGCGAGGTCAGCTCCGGATAGAGCATCAGCAGGGCCAGCTCCGTCTCCAGCGGCCCCTTGAAGTGCTGGTGCAGGTGGGCATCCATCCGCGAGGCATCCTCGGTGATGGGCGCGACGTCGACCGCGATGACGCTCGGGTGCAGCTTCACCTGCTCGCGCAGCGTCCTGCCATCCGGAGCGAAGCGGAACCGGAAGTCACCCCCGTAGAAGAAGCGCTTCGGATCTCGCGTGCCCTGCAGCGTGTACACGGTGATGTCGCCCGACGCCTCCCGGACGACCACCGGGTTGACGCTGGTTCGCCCGAAGGTCTCCACGGTGATCTGCTTCGCCGTCTTCACGGCCCGAGCCACGGGACTGAAGTCGACGGGAAGCGTGTCCACGGGGATGAGTTCCATCCATTCGGGCTCCTCGTGCGGCGCCTTCAACGCGTAGGCCGGGATGAAGGTCCCCGCGTCGTCCACCCGGCCGAAGAGGCCGTACCACGCGCCCTCGTGAGGCAGGGTGACGTGCATCTGCATCCGGGCGGGACTCAGGTCCACGTCCTTGCTCTCCATCAGCACGTCCGTGGCGCGAATGGCGGCACGCTCCGCCTCGACGATGTAGCGGGCGCGGGCCTGGACCCGGAGCAACTCCGCGTCGTCCACGGGAGTTCGAGAGGGAGCAGGAGCCGCGGCGTCGCCGAGGAACGCGCGCGACGAGTGCGCACCGCATCCGACGAGCGACACGAACACCACCAGGGACACCACCAGTCGCATGCGAGACCTCGTGCCACGAGTCTGCGCGATTCCCCAAGGTCCGTCACGCCGCGCGTGCGCGTCGTCGGCGAGGCCGCTTGCTTCCAGGGCCCCTCTGCGCTCGTCGAGAATCTTCAGGCGGCCTCCACCACGATCTCCATCTTGGAACCGCGGGTTCCGTGATGACGGCGGGAGGCGGGTGCGGCACGGCCCGCCGGGGTCAGCGTCTGGCCTGTCTTGGGAAGGCCTCACGCTCCATGGGAACCCGCTGCCTTTCTGACTCAGGTCTTCGTGGGCGCGGTGGCCTGCACGGCGGCCTTCACCTTCTCGCGCAGGGCACGGACACGCTCACGCACCTGGAGGCGCTGGTCCTCGGAGAGCTGACCGCCGGCCGCGTCACGCTGGGCCTTCAGCTCCTCTCGCAACTGGCGGGCCTCCGTCTTGAACTGGTCCGCCTGCGACTGGGTGAGGCGACCTTCGGACACCGCGCGGTCCAAGCGGTGCTCCATCCGGGCGAGCTTCCGCTCTCCCTTCATGCCCTTGTGGCCATGCCGCCCGTGGTGGCCCTCCTTGCATTGCGGCGCGGGCGCGGTGTCCTCCGCGAGCACCGGAACGGAGAACAGGAGCGAAGCCGTGACAAGGGAACGCAGCAGGAAACTCTGACGCATGGTGAGGCTCTCCAGTGGGTTGAACTGGACGCGAGCGGCACTCCCGCTCGCGTCCTCGTTGCCTGGAAGAACCCCGCGCGGAGGAGAAGGTTAAATCCACGCTCCGGCACCGGGCTGGAGCACCTCCCCTCCCCCTTCGTGCTCGCTAGCCCGCCGTGCAGTCATTGAGCGCGTAGGAGAAGTCGCGCCGCGGCGTCTGGCCCGGGTCCTGGTTGACGACGCCGATATCCAGGAGCTGGTCCGACACCTCCTGGGTGGGTCCACCGATGACGAGCGACTGCCGCGTCACCTTCGTGGAGAACATGCCCATCTTCCCAATCGTCCCATTGGGCTCGCGGCGCCAGCAGCTCACGATGCGCGGGTCCGACGGGGCGAACTGGCAGGACGTGTACTGCCCCACCACCTCGCGCTTCAGGTAGATGCAGCGGCAGTCCCACGGGTCATAGACCTGCGTCGCCACCACGCCCTCGTAGCCCGTCGCCGTCTGCTTCAGCTCGAAGTAGCTGCCGTCCTGCGGGATTTCGCAGAACAACTTCACGTCACCCACCGCGCGGTCCTTCTTCTGCTCCAACACCGCGCCTGACTCGGACGACACCGGCGACGGCGCCGGCTCACAACCCGCGCCCAGCAGCGCGAGGCTCACGAAACAGAACGAGGAGATACGCCAGGGTGTACGCATTTGCGCTCCTTGCGGGAGTCTTTTCAGACCCTCAGCGCAACCCACTTTTGTGTCGCGAAGGCTCGGGTGCTCAGGGCGCGCCGGGTTTCACCGCGCGGGTGGCGATGAAACCCTCGAAGTATTCGGAGAGTTTGTCGCCCGCGACGTGCCGGTCCTCGAAGAAGCCAGCGAGGAGGAAGCCCGCGTCGAGCTGTCCGCCCATCTGGTCCTGGAGCGAGTGCCCCACGCAGAGGGGCTCACCCTTGTCGGTGTACCTGCTGCGCTCGGCATCCGTGAGGCTGGTGAAGTCCGAGTACGGCATCTTGTACTTGAGTTGCATCACCCCCTGCTCCTGGAGGTCCGGGTCGAACAGGAAGATGACCGGGTTGCTGAAGCCCGACAGGAGCGCGCCGCCCGGACGCAGCACACGGAAGGCCTCGCGCCAGACGGGCCGCACGTCGTCCACGAAGGCGTTGGAGCACGGGTGGAAGATGAGGTCGAAGCTTCCGTCCTCGAATGCGGACAGGTCCTTCATGTCCCCCTCCACCAGCCGCAGCTCCAGGCCCTCCCGCTCCGCCACCTTGCGGTCCTGACCGAGCTGCGCGGGCGAGTTGTCCAACACCGTCACCCGCGCGCCCGCCGCCGCGAGCACTGGCGCTTGTTGTCCGCCCGCGCCCGCCAGACACAGCACCCGCTTGCCGGTGACATCACCGAACCACTCGCGCGGCACGGGCTTTGTCGGGGTGAGGACGATGCTCCACTCCCCTCGCTTCGCCGCGGCGATGACCTCTGGCGTCACCGGTACCGTCCACCGGTCTCCCGCGGCCACCTGCCGGTCCCACGCCTCGCGATTGTACTTCCGCACGTCCACGGACTCAGTCGTCATGCAGCACCCTTCCTTCCATGCCTCCCGCCACGGTGATGACCTCACCCGTCACATGGCCGGAGATGCGATCCGATGCGAGCGTCACCACGACGCGCGCGACATCCTCGGGCTGGCCCACCTTGCGCAACGGCATGGTGCGCGTCACCCGCTTCACGAAACCCTCGGCCTCCAGCTTGGCGCGGTTGCGGTCCACCTCCGTCCAGCCGGGGCAGACCACGTTGACGCGCCCCAGCGGGGCGATGCGACCCAGCTCGTTCTTCAGGCTGCGCACGAAGCCGCTCGCGAGCGCGCCCTTCGCCGCCGCGTAGTCGGCGTGCCCGGCCTCGCCGAACAGACCCGCCGTGGAGCTGACGATGACGATGTTGCCCACGCCCGTGGTGGACACGTGCCGGAGGAACGCGCGGCAGCACAGGAAGACGCTGTCCAGGTTCTCCGCCAGCGTGCGGCGCCAGCGCGCCAACGACATCTCCCAGACGGGCTCATCCGGGGCGGGCCACACACCCGCGTTGCACACCAGCACGTCCAGCCGGCCCAGCGCGGCCACCGACGCGGGCACGAGGGCATCCACCTCCGCCTCCACCGTCAGGTCCGCGCCCACCGCCGCGCCGCCCACCTCACTGGCGAGCTTTCGCGCCTGCGCCTCGCGAGAGCGGTAGTGCACCGCCACCTTCGCGCCTTCGTCGGAGAACGCTCGGACCAGCGCGATGCCAATACCGCCCGCGCCGCCCGTCACCAGGACGCCTTTGCCCCTCAGCTCCGTGTCCATTCAGATGGCTCCTCGGAAGACATGGGGCCCTGTCGCGCCGGAATCCGGACAGACGGGTGGCGTCCGGCTGCTGCCGACGCAAAAGGCCCGCGGTTGCTGACATGGAAAAGAAAACCGCCGACGCGAGGAAGGCGCGTCGGCGGGAGTTCATCAGCTCAGGCGCAGAAGCTTGCGCGCCTGCTCTGGCGTCGCGGGCTCGCGGCCATGGGCCCGGGCGCGTTTGGCGGCCTCGGCCACCAGCTCCCAGTTGCCCTTCGCGAGCACGCCCTTGGACACGTAGATGTTGTCCTCCAGGCCCACCCGCGCGTTGCCGCCTCGCTTCGCCGCCTCGTCCACGAAGGGAAGCTGGTGACGGCCCACCGCGGCCACCGTCCAGGTGCTCCCCTCCGGCAGCGAGGCAATCATGAAGTCCAGCACCTCCGGCCGCGCCTGCAGCGTGCCCGGCACGCCGAGCACGAAGTCGAAGTGCGCCGGCAGGTCCACCAGGCCCTCCTTCGCCAGATAGCGGGCCTCGTCGAGCATGCCCACGTCGAAGCACTCCAGCTCCGGCCGGAGGCCCAGCGCCTTGATTCTCTTGGCGATGTCCCGCACCAGCGGGCGCGGGTTCCAGAACACCTCTTCGCCGAAGTTCACCGTGCCCGTGGTGAGCGTGGCCATGTCCGGCCTGTCCTCTCCCGTGAGCGTCAGCGGGCCACAGCGCTGGTCCACCGTCATGCCCACCGCGCCTCCGGTGGACGTCTGGATGAGCACGTCGGTGCGCTTGCGGATGGCCCGGATGGCGGCCCGGAACAGCTCCGCGTCCTGGGACGGTTTGCCGTCCGCGGTGCGCACGTGCAGGTGCACCATCGCCGCGCCGGCCTCGCGACAGCGCAAGGCGTCCTCGGCGATCTCCTCGGCGGTGATGGGCAGGTGCGGCGTCTGCTCGCGCGTCGTCTCCGCGCCCACCATCGCCGCGGTGATGACCATGGGAGTGCTCATCGCTGGCCTCGCTGCTTGTCCTTGGGAACCACGCAGGTGCCCGAAGCACGGCACACCACGACAGGCTCCGGCAACAGGTCCGCCGCCGAATCATTCACATCCGTGCGAGGCCGGATGACCTTGCGGGCCTCGAAGCGCATCTTCCGCGACGTGTTGCCCGCACTGATGATTTCGCCCTCCGCCTCGATGAAGTCTCCCGCGTACACCGGCGCCAGGAACTCCACCGAGTCGTATGCGCGGAACAGGCCCTCGTCGCCGTCCGCCCGGATGCACAGCTCCGTGGCCACGTCGCCGAACAGGCCCAGCATGCGCGCGCCGTCCACCAGGTTGCCGCCGTAGTGCGCGTCGTGGCTGCTCATGCGCAGGCGGATGATGGCCTTCGTCCCAGTGCTCACGTCGGCTCTCCCTGGTAGTGCGCGTCCTTGGGCTCCTTGCCTTCCTTCTTCAGGAGCGCATGGACGATGTAATTGGCCACGTCGGACGGCTTGGTGCCCGGCCCGAAGCCGGCGTCGAAGCCCAGCTCCAGCGCCAGCTTGTGGTCCACGCGCGGGCCACCCAGGAGCAGTTGCACCTTGCCGTGGATGCCCGCGGCCTTCGCCGCGTCGATGAACTGCCGCGAGTTGTCCTTGTGCACGTCGCGCTGCGTGACGACCTGGCTCACCAGGATGGCGTCGGCCTTCTTCGCCATCGCCTTCTTGATGAGGTCCTCGTTGGGCACCTGGCTGCCCAGGTTGAACGCCTCGAACCCGGGGTAGCGCTCCAGGCCGTAGTCGCCCGCGTAGCCCTTCATGTTCAGGATGGCGTCGATTCCCACCGTGTGAGTGTCCGTTCCCGTGCACGCGCCGAACACGACGATGCGACGGCCGACCTTCTCCTTGATGAAGGCGTTGAGGTCGTCGAAGGACATCTTCTTCACGACGACTTCCGGCACGTCGATTTCGGCGTAGTCCAGGTACATGCCCGAGCGGGCGTACACGATGAAGAACGTGTAATTGTCGGCGGCGCGCTCGGCGGCGGCGACCTTGACGTCGGAGAACCCCATCTTCTTCGTGAAGACGGCGGCGGCCTCCTTGGCCTTCTCCGACAGGGGCACCGGCAGGGTGAACGACAGCTGCACCACGCCGTCGTCCCGACGGTCTCCGTAGGGACGGATGATCTGCTTGCTGGGCTTCACCATCGGATCATTTCCCCCCGGCCCGCTGAATCTTCACGCTGGTGCCCACCTTGTCGGCGAGCGCGGCGAAGCGCTCCTTCTTGCGCTGCTCCAGGTGGAAGACGACCGACCACGTCGTGCGCCCATCGCACCCGACGTACGTCACCGTGTCCACCACCCCGCCGTTCGTCGAATTGTCCGAGTCCAGCCGCTTGGCCGCCGGCTGCCCGCCCACCTTGAGGCGCTCCCAGTTGGCCCCGCCGATGCCGGCGACAATCTTGTCCACGCAGACCTGGGCCTTCATGCCCGCCGTCTGCACCGAGCCCACGTCCACCAGGAAGTACGCGTCGCCGCTGGGCGCGGTGAACTTTGTCGTCCCGTCCTCGACGGAGCGGTTCCACGCGGCGGGCACCTGCACGCCCACGTTCTTCACCTGGAACTGCGCCAGCGAGTCCGCCGAGCCGCCCGCGGCCATCACCACGGTCAGGATGGTACCGAGCATCATGTTGCCTCCAGGATTTCCAGGAACGGGTTGAAGTAATCGGGAGCCTTCTCCATCACGCCATCCAACCCCTTGCCGCCGGTCTCCTCGCGCTTCACGTCGCCGAAGTGACCCTTGCCAATGGCCGCCACCATGCCCTCGTCGCGGCACTCCTGGAGCAGCTTCATCGCCTGGCCGAACACCTCGCGGGCCCGGTTGGCGATCTTCCCGTCCTCGCGAACGGTGAACTCCTCGTCGATGCCCCGCGCGGCGCGGTGGATGTAGTTGGCGGACTTGAGCGCCACGAAGCGGTCCGCGAGCAGCGGCGTGTGCATGGCCTCCGTCATCATGCCGAGCAGCTGGATGCCCTGCTTCGTCCAGATGGCCACCAGGTCCGCCATCACGTCGTACGCGTGGCTGAAGAAGATGTCCGTCTCCTTGTGCTTGGTGGGCGGCATGTACTTCAGCGGCGCGTCCGGGAAGCAGCGGCGCACCAGCATCGCCTGCGACAGCTCCAACAGGAGCGTGTCGTCCCGGTAGGGGTCGATCTCGTACGAGTGACCGATGCCCAGCTGCCAGTCCTTGAGGCCCGCGCGCTTGGCGAAGCACTCGTTGATGAACTGGCTGGCGATGACGGTGTGGGCCGCGTCGTACGCATCCGCGGTGGTGATGTAGTTGTCCTCGCCGGTGTTGATGATGATGCCGGCGAGCGCGCAGATGCGGCGGCTGAAGTACTGGTCGATGAAGGTGCGCCGCATGTTGATGTCGCGGAAGAGGATTCCGTACATCGCGTCGTTGAGCAGCATGTCCAGCTTCTCGTAGGCCGCGCAGAAGGCGATCTCCGACATGCACAGGCCGGACGAGTAGTTGGTGAGCTGGATGTAGCGCTTGAGCTTGCGGCTCTCCTCATCCAGGGCCTCGCGCATGATGCGGAAGTTCTCCTGGGTGGCGTACGTGCCGCCGTAGCCCTCCGTCGTCGCGCCGTGAGGCACGTAGTCCAGCAGGGACTGCGCGGTGGAGCGGATGACGGCGATGACGTCCGCGCCGGCCTGGGCCGCGGCCCGAGCCTGGTCCACGTCGTCGTAGATGTTGCCCGTGGCCACGATGACGTACTTGTGCGGCGCCGGCGACATGGGGAACTGCTGGCGGAGCGCGTCGCGCGCGGCGAGGCGGGACTTCATGTCCTCCAGGGCGGAGCGGGCTTCCGCGCGCACCTCGGCGCGGAGGTTCTGTTCGACTTCCGGAGACAGCGGACCCAGCTTGTCCGTCGGCAGCGCCGTCAGCCGCTCCACGGCCTCCAGCGGGCTCTTGGCGCCCAACTGGAGCGCCCGGCCATACCAATAGGCGGCGCCCCGGTTGAGCACCCCGGCGGCCTTGAGCTTGTCGACCATCAGGTTGGCGAGCGGAACCCCCCGCGCGCCGGCCCCGGAAATGCCGAAGAAGCGCAACACGGTGCGCTCGATGGATACAGTGGTGTTACGGCGGATGAGGTCGAAGATCGGGTTGACGATCTCTTCCGCCAGAGTGCGCGCGTGCGCAATCTGCGCGTCGTCAATGAACGGGCCAGGCATCCGCGCACCTTACCCGCCCAAACGCCTACAGGAAGCGCCGAAGCAGACCCCGAACGCGCTGCCGCACCGCATTATCGGTTCTGGAGCCAACGCACCGAAAAAGCGATGATCCCCTGCACCGAGCAGGCGGTGTTTCCACCGACATGCCGGTGAGCGGCGTTGTTGGCTTCGTGACAAGCCTTTGGATTTATTGGAATCCAGGAATCGGCACGGCGCGTGCTCTGGAGCGGTCCGCCTCATCCCCCGAGAGGAGACTTCGAATGAAAACCCGCTCCCTGTTGCTGTCGGCCGTGTTGCTCAGTGGTCCTGCCTTCGCAGCCAATCCGCCGCCCCTCACCACGGACACCGGTGCCGCCGTGGGCACCAATCAAAGCTCAAAGACGGCCGGCCCGCGCGGCGGCATCTTGCTGGAGGACTTCCACCTCATCGAGAAGCTGGCCCGGTTCGACCGTGAGCGCATCCCGGAGCGCGTCGTCCACGCGCGTGGCACGGGTGCCTATGGCGTCTTCGAGAGCTACGGCAACTTCTCCAACCTGACGCGCGCGTCCGTCTTCTCCAGCAAGGGGAAGAAGACGCCCCTGTTCGTGCGCTTCTCCACCGTCATTCATCCGTCCGGCTCGCCGGAGACGCTGCGGGACCCACGCGGCTTCGCGCTCAAGTTCTACACGGACGAGGGCAACTGGGACCTGGTGGGCAACAACCTGCCCATCTTCTTCATCCGCGACGCCATCAAGTTCCCGGACATGGTGCACTCGCTCAAGCCGTCGCCCATCAACAACAAGCAGGACCCGAACCGCTTCTTCGACTTCTTCTCACACATCCCCGAGTCCACGCACATGCTGACGCAGGTGTACTCGGACATCGGAATCCCGGCGAACTACCGCCAGATGAACGGGCACGGCGTCCACGCGTTCAAGTTCGTCAACGCCAAGGGTGAGTACCGCTACGTCAAGTTCAACTGGGCCTCGCAGCAGGGCGTCAAGAGCCTGACCTCCGAGGAGGCCGCGCGCACCGCGGGCGAGGACCACCAGCACGCGACGACGGACCTGTATGCGTCCATTGGCGCGGGCAAGTTCCCCGCGTGGGAGCTGTCCGCGCAGGTGTTGGACCCCAAGGACCTGGACAGCTTCAGCTTCAACCCGCTGGACCCGACGAAGATCTGGCCGGAGGACAAGGTGCCCTCCATCAAGCTGGGCAAGTTCGTCCTCAACAAGATGCCGGACAACTTCTTCGAGGAGACCGAGCAGGCCGCGTTCTCCCCGGGCGTACAGCCCTCCGGCATCGAGCCGTCCGAGGACCGCCTCCTCCAGGGCCGGCTCTTCTCCTACGCGGACACGCAGCGCTACCGCGTGGGTGCCAACTACCAGTCCCTCGCCGTCAACCGCTCGCGCGCCGCGGTGAACAGCAACAACCAGGCGGGCAGCATGAACATCGCCAACACGAAGTCGGACGTGAACTACGAGCCGAGCATCGCCCGTGAGTCGCAGGAGTCCCCCGCCAACCTCTTCTCGCGCGCCGCGCTGTCCGGCACCACACAGCAGCAGCCCATCGAGAAGACGGACAACTTCTCGCAGGCGGGCGCCTTCTACACGGCGCTCGACGCGGCCGCGAAGGACCGGCTGGTGAAGAACCTGGCCGCGGACCTGGGTCAGGTGCGTGACGCCCGCGTGAAGGCGCGCATGGTCGGCCACTTCTACGTCGCCAACGCGGAGTACGGCACCAAGCTGGCCAACGCGGTGGGCGTGAAGGTGGATGACGCTCGCGCCGCCGTGGCCCCGCTCGCCACGCGCTGAAGCTCGCGGTGATTCACACGGGTCTCGGCGCCAGGGTGTCGCCGGGCCCCCTTGAGAGACGGCCGGGGCGTGGCCAGGGAAGGCGCGCTCCCCGCGAGGTGGCCTCCCCCGCCCCGGCCTTCTCATCCGACTTCGTCTGGAGGACGACCATGTTTCGCAAGGTGCTGCTCGGAGCCCTCGGTCTCCTGGTGCTGGTGTGCGCGGTGCTGACGGCCGCCTGGTGGTCCCTGCGCGCGGAGCCCGCGCCCCAGGGGCGGATGCTGGCCACGAGCGAGGCGGAGAACTACCTGCTCGCCGCCGCGCGCGTCGGTGACACGGAGATTGTCACGGGGTTGCTGAAGGCCGGAACCCCCGTGGAGGCTCGCGACTCGCGGGGCTTCTCGCCGCTCATCCTCGCGGCGTACCACGGCCATCTGGACACCGTGCGCGCGCTGCTCTCGGCGGGTGCGGATGCATGCGCGGGCGACAAGCGCGGCAACACGGCGCTGATGGGCGCGGCCTTCAAGGGCTACGGCGACGTCGTCGCGCTGCTGAACCAACAGCCGTGCGCCGTGGACCAGGCCAACAGCCTGGGCCAGACGGCGCTGATGTTCGCCTCCCTCTTCGGGCGGCGGGAAGTCGTGGACCAGCTCCGCGAGAAGGGCGCCTCTCCCGAGGCTCGCGATGCCAGTGGCCGGAGTGTCGGCGACTGGGCGCGGACGCAGACCGAGCCCCAGGCACCCGTGGCGCCCGAGACCGATGGCGCGTCCTCCGCCGCGAGGTAGTGCGACACGACGCTCACGTCGCGACCGATGGCCTCGCGGAGGATGCGGCGACAGGGGCCTGACGCGCGGGGAGCAAGCCGCTCTGGACGGGCTTGCGCCCCGCTGGCTCGCTCAGACGTAGCGCGTGGCGAAGAGCTGGAGCAGCGCCGGCTCCGTGCGCAGCAGCGCCAACGTCAGCGAGGCATGACCGGGCACGTAGCCGTTGCCCACCAGCATGGTGACGTCCTTGCCCACGCCCTCGGCGCCGAGCGCCGCCGTCGTGAAGCTGGTGGCCATGGAGAAGAAGATGGCCGTGCCGCCATCCTTCACCGAGAGAATGGTGGCCATCTCCGTGTTGCCCACGCTGGCGCAGTTCACCACCAGGTCACAGAGCTGCCCATCCGTGGCCTGGCTCACCGCCTCCATCACGTCCACGCCCTGGGTGGCATCCACCTTCAGCGCCACGTCACACAGGCCGATGGACGACAGCATGTCGAGCGCCGCCTGGGACACGTCCAGCGCGATGAGCTTGCCCCGGCTCTCCAGGTTGCGCCGCGCCTGCGCCAGACACAGCGCCCCGCTCTTGCCCGCGCCCAGCACCGCCACCGTCATGCCCGGCCGCACGTAGCGCGCCACCAGCGCGGGCGCGCCGCACACGTCCAGCGCCGCCAGCGCCAGCGTGTCCGGGATGTCCGACGGGAGCTTCGCGTAGATACCGCTGGCAAAGAGCACCGCGTGCCCTCGAATGTCCAGCCGGTCGATGTCCACCTGGACGGCCTTCACCTCTTCAATCACCAGCGGAGTCAGCGTCAGGCTCACCAGCGTCGCGATGCGGTCTCCAATCTGGAGCTGCCCCTTCGCCGGGTGCTTGGCGCCAATCTCCTTCACGCGGCCAATCAACATGCCGCCCGAGCCCGTGACGGGGTTCTGCATCTTCCCCCGCTCCCGGACGATCTCCTGGATGCGCTCGCCGATGCGCGCGGGGTCGCCGCCCACCTCGCCCTTGATCTGCTTGAAGGAGGCCGCGTCGATGTTGAGGCTCTCCACGTCGATGAGCACCTCCGAGTCGCGGCACGGCAGCGAGGGGTCCAGCTTCCGCGCACGCTGCGGCAGCACACCCTTCTCACCGACGACGCGAGACAGCCCGTAGAGGTCGTTGCTCATGTTCCCATCTCCCTGAAGGTCTTCCCGCACCTGCCACCGAGCCACCGTGGCGCGCGGGCGCTCTGCCTCTACCCGCTCCCCTGGGGCAATGGCCAGCGCAACGTCACGCTTCCGAGGGATGACGTCACGCGGCAATCAGTCCCGGGGCCCCACGTCCCATGAGGCCCGTCCAGGACCGACGCCGCGCCCGGTCCGCTACTCCCGCGCGAGCTTCGGCAGGAGGACCGACAGCGACCGCTCGAAGCGATAGCTCACGCCGGAGTGGCCGTCCTCGAACTCCTCGTGCACCAGCTCCACGCCGGCGTTCTTGAGGTCGTCCGCCAGCATCCGCGTGCCCCAGCGCATGTTGAACTCGTCTCGGGTGCCGCAGTCCAGGAAGACGGTCTTCATCTTCCGGTAGGCGTCCAGGAACTTGGGCACGAAGCGCACCGGGTCATGCACCAGCCACCGGTTCCACACGTCGATCTTCAACCGGCCCGTCTGCGCGTCGAAGGGCAGCTCCAGGTTGAGCGGCTCTCCCTTCTTCGGCGAGTACGCCGCCGCCATCGCCAGCGTGTTCACCACCGGAAAGTCATCGCCGCGCATCTTCGTCTCGCGCACGCGCTGGCGGAACTCGCCCTGCCAGGCCTCGATGCCTCCGGCCTTGAGGAGCACGCCCGCCGCCTTCGGCAGGTCCGGCAGGTAGCAGTACTCGAAATACGAGTCTGCGGAGTGCGCGCCCAGGTGCGAGAAAATCTCGGGGTGGTAGCGCCCCATCACCAGCGCGCCATACCCGCCCGAGCTGTGTCCCAGCACGGCTCGCGACGCCGCCTTGGGCAACGTGCGGAAGGTGCGGTCCACGAAGCCGACGATGTCCTTGGCCAGGTAGTCCCGGTAACGGCCGATGGCGTCGCTGTTGATCCACTGGCTGCCGCCCAGGGACGTCCAGCCATCCGGGAACACGCCCACCACCGGCGGCACCGCGCCAGACTCGATGAGCGCGTCCAGCCGCTCGGGCACGCTGGGCGCGAAGCCCGAGGCATTCGTCCAGCTGCCGCCGCCACTGCCAAACGCGTGCAGGAAGTACACGGCCGGATAGCGTCGGTCTCCCTCGCCATACCCTGGCGGCAGGTACACGGTGAGCCGCCGCCGAGCCGGGTCGCCCAACGGATTGGACTCCAACGCGGGCGACTGCACCTCGCGCGTTTCCAACAATCCCCTCATCTGAGTCTCCCCCCCGAGGCCCCGCTATGCGCGCGAGCCCGGGTTCTTGCCGAAGATCTTCATCACGGCTTGCAGGTCCTCCCACGCCTTGCGCTTCTCCGCTGGATTGCGGAGCAGGTACGCGGGGTGGAAGGTGGGCATGAGCTGAATGCCCTCATAAACGCGCCAGGCACCACGCATTCGGGTGATGGGCGTCGAATCGCGCAGCAACGTCTGCGCCGCGAACTTGCCCAGGGCCACGACGACCTTGGGCTGGATGGCAGCGAGCTGCGCCCGGAGGAACGGCTCACACGCGGCGATCTCGTCCGGCTCCGGATTGCGGTTGCCTGGAGGCCGGCACTTCACCACGTTGCAGATGTAGATGTCGTCGCGACGGAAGCCCATCGCCTCGATCATCTTCGTCAGGAGATCTCCCGCGGCGCCCACGAAGGGAACGCCCTGCAGGTCCTCGTTCTCGCCCGGCCCCTCGCCGACGAACACCAGCTCCGCGCGAGGATTGCCCGTACCGAACACGATGTTCTTGCGGCCCGAGCACAGCTTGCAGCGCTGGCAGTCCCCCAGCTCGCGACGCACCTGGTCCAACGTCGGCCGCTCACCGTCGACACTCCCCGGCAGCACGGTGGTTCCGCCCGGAGACGACCGGGGAACGTCGAGCAGCATTCCGGCGCTCGCGGGAGCGGAGGGACGAGACATCGGCGCGCGTGCCGCCACGGGCGCCTCCGCACGAGGAGGCGGGGGCGCATCGACGAGCGGACGCGACACGGGCGCCGCGCGGCTCGAATCCGGGGGACTCGCGGGAGGGCCAGGTCGACGCTCGGCCATCGAGGGCGCGCTCGGAGGCGTCGCACCGGGCAGCACCTGCGCGGGGCCGGGACGGCGCTCGGCCATGGGGGAATCGACGGGGGGCGTCGCACCGGGCGAGCCCTGCACGGGGCCAGGTCGGCGCTCGGGCGCGGCAGCCGTGGGCTCGGCCGCACCACCGGGCCGAGCAAATCGCGAACGCATGGAGGGGGCGAGGCGCTGAAGCTCGGCCGCCGCCTTCGCGTCGATCATCAGCAACCGGCCAGCACCGTCCTCCTGCCAGAGCAGGTGACGGCGCACGTCCTCGAGCACGGCGCTCAGTTCCTGCGAGGCATCGGGCGAGTCGTCGTTCACGGTGGTGGATCGGTATCGGACGACGGGACCGAGCGCAAGGAAGCGGTCATCCTTCGCGACCGTACGCCTCTCGCCACGGCGGGCCCACCGGCACCCACCGGGTCAAGTCCTCGCTGGGCCCACACATCGCGTCACAGACCTGTCGCTCGGACGTCCTGGAGCGGCATTCAGCCCTGTCCGTCGATTCCAGGCCCCGCCGCTCAGCCGTTCGCCGGGCGTTGTTCCACCAGCAGCAGTTCGAGGATTCCCCGGGCCACCGCGTCCTTGGTGCCCTGGAGCTCTCGTGGCGAGCCGGCGCGCGTCAACACCGTCACCCGGTTGGTGTCGGTGCCGAAGCCCGCGCCGGGCGCCGTCACGTCGTTGGCGACAATCGCGTCCAGGCCCTTGCGCTCCAGCTTCTCGCGTGCGTGCTCCAACACCCGCTCTGTCTCCGCGGCGAAGCCCACCAGCACCGGACGCCGCGCCTGCCCCGCCACCTTCCGCGAGGCCTCCGCCAGCACATCCGGCGTGCGCACCAGCTTCAACGTCTCCGGCCCGGAGGCGGCGCCCTTCTTCACCTTCTGCGCGGCCCGAGTCTCCGGGCGCCAGTCACTCACCGCCGCCGTGGCGATGAATACGTCCGCCTCTCCAACCCTCCCCAGGACCTCGCGCGCCATGTCCTCGGCGGACACGACGTCGACGACTTCCAGCCCCGCGCGGTCCACCGCGCCCACGGGCCCCAGAACCACCGTCACCGAGGCGCCCAGCGCACGCGCCGCATGCGCCAGCGCCAGTCCCATCTTCCCCGTGGAGGGGTTGGAGATGAACCGCACCGGGTCCAGGAACTCGCGCGTGGGGCCCGCCGTCAGCAACACCCGCTTGCCCGCGAGCGGCCCCGGGGCGAAGCGCGCGGCCACTCCCGCGACGATGGCCGGCACCTCCGCCAGCCTCCCCTCACCCACGTCGCCACAGGCCAGCAGGCCCGCGCCAGGGCCGACGAAGGAGAAGCGCGCATGTGCCAGCAGCACCGCCACGTTCTCCTGCGTCATCGCGTTGTCCCACATGGCCACGTTCATCGCCGGGGCCAGCACCACCGGCCCGCGGAAGGCCAGCAGCGACGTCGTCACCGCGTCGTTGGCCATGCCCGCGCGCACTCGCGCCAGCAGGTCCGCCGTCGCGGGAGCCACCACGAAGGCCTCCGCCCAGCGCGCCAGGTCCAGGTGCCCGAAGTTCCCCTCCTGCGAGGGGTCGAAGTAGTCGGTGAGCACCGGATGCCCGCTGAGCGCCTGGAAGGTGAGCGGGGTGACGAACTGGCGAGCGGACTCCGTCATGGCCACCCGCACCTCGGCGCCCGCCCGACCCAGCTCGCGCACCAGCTCGCAAGCCTTGTACGCGGCGATGCCACCGGCCACGCCCACCACGATGCGACGGCCCTTCAGTGCCGATACGTCCATGCGGCTTCCTAATGCGCCCGCCCGTCGGCTCGCAACCGAAGCAGTGCCCAAGCCACCGACGCGTCAACGCCCCAGCGTCAATTCGCCCCGCGAGGGCACATCCACCACGCGCACCTCCGGGCCACCGGGCGTCTCCACATGGAACGCGCCCCACACCACCGTGTAGCGGCCGGGAGGCAGGCCCGACACGATGACCTGCTCGGTGCGAGGCTGATAGACGAGGTGCGCCCACCGCGAGCGCATCAACTCCTGTGCGGGCGGGTTGCTCGACACCGGGACTTCTCCGGCCACCACCCAGAGCGCCTTGCCCCGCTCGGGCTTGAGCTGCACCGTGAGCGAAGCGCTCCCGGGCGAGGGGCCCAGGTCCAGGTGCATCTCCGCGCCGCCCACCTGGACCACCAGCGCGGGCTCCCCCGAGTACTCGAGTCCCGAGCCCAGCATGAACCGGTAGCTGCCCGGCGCCACGTCCACGGAGTAGCCCCCGTCAGGACCGGTGACGATGGTGAGCGGCTCGCCTCGGTCGCCATTCACCGCCTCGACTTCGATGCCCGCCGCCGGCTGTCCTCCCGGACGGAACACGCGACCACTCAGGCGCGTGGCCTGCTTCAGCGTCAGCTCCAGCGCGGCGCGATTCCCGCGCTCCACCGCCTGCGTTCCGCTCAGCCGGCCCTTGCGCGCGGAGACGGTGTAGCGCGCGACATAAGGGGGGCTCGCCAGCGTGAAGCGGCCGTCCGGTCCCGAGAGCACCGACTCGTCGCACACCTCGCAGGAAACCACCGCGTCCGCCACCGGCCCTCCGCTCGCGTCCCTCACCAGGCCACTGATGCTCGGCAGCTTCTCCAGCACCAGGTCGCCCAGTTCGGGTGACACCGGGCGGTCCACCATGAGCGGCTCGTAACCGGAGGCATCCACCGCGACGATGACACGGTCGCCCGCGGTGGGCAGCGCCAGTTCGAAGCGGCCATCCGGGCTGTCCACCTGATGCTCGTCCATCCGGAAGCGACGCACCGGAGCGCCGTCATCGCCAACGACGCGCCCCCGGAAGACATCGCGCTTCTTGAGCACCACCTTCACCGGCGGCCCGCCCGCCTTGCCTTCCGCGCGCTCCGTCTGGTCATAACCGGAGTGCTTCACCTCCAGGCGGTAGCCCCGGTCCGGGCGCAGTGAGCGGAACTCGAAGTGGCCCCGCGCGTCGCTGATGACAGGCTCCGCGCCCCGCGGCACCACCGACAGCGAGGCACCCGCCACGGGCGTGCCTTGCGTGTCCACCACGTCGCCCGTCAGGGGCGCACCGGGCTTCAGCTCCGCCTCCAGCTTGAGCGTCTGACCCTCCACCACCGTCACCTGCCGCCGCTCGGAGGGCTGGTAGTCCGGATGCGAGGCCACCATCGAGTAGGACCCTTCCGGAAGCCCGCGCATGGGCACGACGCCATCGGGGCCGGAGGGACGGTCACTCCGGAAGATGCCCTCCTGATCCACCCACAGCACCACGTCCGCGCCTTCCACGCGCCGACCGCCGGATGACACCGTCACCTCCAGCGCGGCATGAGGCTCCAGCGGAAGCTCCACACCGGAAGCCGGCGCCGTCACCTTCACCTGACCACCGCCCCACTCCGAATGGTGCGCGTGCAGTTCATACAGGCCCGGCGTGGGCACCTGCGCCGCGAAGCGCCCTTCCCCATCCGCCAGCACCGACTCGCCCGTGGGCTGCACCAGCACCGACACGCGGGGCGCGGGACGTCCATACTCGTCCATCACCCGTCCGGTGATGAGCGTGGCGCGCTCCAGTTCCAGCTCCAGGGTCGTCTCGCCCTTGCCCACGCGAGCGGGCAGCTGAACGTCGCGGAAGCCTTCCGCCTTGCCCTCCAGCAGGTACTCGCCCACGGCCAGTGGCCCCAGCTCCACCAATGCGCCCGTGGCCGCGCGCTCACGCCGGACGAGTTCGCCCCGCGAGGTGCGCAGCATCAGCTCCGGAGTGGGCACGGGCTGTCCGGCCTCGTCGACCACCGTGACGAGCAGCTTGCCCGCCTCCTCCAACTCCAGCGTCACCTGCGTCACGCGCGCGTCGAGCGTCAGCGTGCGCGGGGCCGAGCCCAGACCCGGGGCCTCCGCCGTCACCACCAGTTCGTCCGGATACAGGCCGGTGAAGCGCACCACCTCGCCTTCGGTGCGCAGCTCACGCGACAGATGGTCGGCACGAAGGCGCACCGTCGCGGCCGCGGGCTGGCCCTGTCGCATGACGCGAACCTCGAGCGTGCGCGCGGGAGTCAGCTGCAACCGCACCGGCTGCGGCCCCGCCTCGACGTGAGCCTCCACGGCGGGCAGGTAGCCTTCCGCCATCGCCAACACGTAGAAAGGCCCTTCGCCCAGGCCATCCAGCGAGAAGGCCCCTTCCGCGCCGGACTCCGCCTCGAAGGGCAGCGGCACGCGACGGGAGACGGCGTGTACGCGAGCGCCCTTGAGCGGCTGCCCCGCTTCGTCCACCACCTGGCCTCGAATGGAGCGCAAGGGCGGGAGGTACAGCTCCACCGGGTCTCCCGGGGCCGCCCTGTCCCTCAGCGCCACACCCAACCCCGAGGCGCGAGCCCACACGGAGAAGGACACACCAACGAGGTGCTCGAAACGGAAGCGCCCTTGCTCGTCCGTGCGCACCGTCGCGCGTGGACTGAGAAAGCCTCGCTCCTGCTCGAAGAAGGCGAGCGTGTGCAACGCGGACTCGCGGGCCGGGCAGGACAGGAGCGCCTGGTCGCACTCGTCGCAGCGCACGTCCGCCAGCGTCCGCTCGGCGCTGGCCGCGAGGAACACCTCCGCCCCCGACACGGGCTTGCCCGACGCATCCAGCACGCGGCCGGTGAGCGCCAGGCCCTCCTGGCCTCCCGAGGAGACCTCCACCGCGGAGAACTCGGGCAGCGACTTCGGCGTGGAATCCAGGGACGCGGCGGACGCAGGGCTCCGAGGCCCACTCTCGGAATGGGACCAGAGCCAGGCTGCCCCGGCCACCACCAGGGCGGAAATCACCCCTATGAGAATCCAGTTGCGCATGCGCACGTCACTCGGACCTTAGCCCGCGGCCGGGCCCGGAACGGGTGATTCCCTCCGGAAATTCCGGACCCCGTCCTCTCCCGGACGCTCCCCCCATGACGCGTTCCCACCCGGTGGCCTGCGTTGCCACCGGGGAAACACCGTCATGCGTTGGTCACTGCTTCGTGTCGTCCTCGAGCGCGTCCAGTCGCTTCTCCACCCGCTCGAAGCGCGCGTTCGTCGTATCCGCCAACGAGCCGAGCAGCCGAGCCATGCGGCCCGCATGTGTCTCCATCCGCTGGAGTCCACCGGACAGGCCACGAAGCTCACCCGCCACCGTCTCCATGTGCGTCATCATGACGTCCATGTTCGCGCGCAGGGAGTCCGTGCTCGCGCTCAGGGAGTCCACGTTCGCGCGAAGCGATTCGATGTTCGCCTGCATCGCGCCCATATTGGCCTGCATCACGCCCATGTCCTCGCGCATCACCCCCATGCTCTTCAGCACGAAGCCCATGCTCGAGGCCATGACTCGCGTATGCGTCCGCGTGGTCTGCATCTCCTCCCGGAGCTCCGCGACCTCGCCGATCAACCGCACCATGACATCCCGCCCCACCGCCCTCGCCATCCGACCTCCCACCATGGTTTGGCGGGAAGCTACATGGCGGGTCTGACGCGGACCGGACGAGACAACGGAACCACGACGGGTGCGCTGGCTCATGGTCGGTCTCCTCACTCTTCAGCGAAGGGCTGGATGGCCTGCGCCACGGCGAGCTCCTGTCGGGCCTCGCTCAACTCCGAGTTGGTCGCGCGCAGCCGGTCACTCAGCACCTGCACGAAGCTCCAGAGCATCTTCACCGCGAGGATGGACTCGCGCTTCATCAGCCCCATCAGGTCCGGACGGGAGATGACCATGGTGCGCGTGGGCTCCGTCGCGCGCACCGTCGCCGAGCGCGGCGCGTTGTCGATGAGGCCCATCTCTCCGAAGTGGCCGCCAGAACGCAGCTCGGCGATCTCCACGCCGTTCTTCTCGATGGCCACCCGGCCCCGGATGACGACGAAGAGCTCCTCGCCCGGCTGCCCCTCCACCACGATCTCCCGCCCCGCGGGATAGGTGCGCGTGGTGGCGATGGACAACACCGCCGTCTGCTCCTTGTACGTGAGGTGACGGAAGAGCGGAATCTTGCGCAGCGCCTCCATGCGCGACTGCGCTTCGCTCGTCTCCTCGTTGGCCATGGCGGCGCTGTCGCCCGCCACCTTCACCACCACCGCGGTGATGTTGTCCTTGCCACCGCGCTCGTTCGCGATGTCGATGAGCCGCTTGGGCAGGTCCGCCGGCTGAAGCCCCGACACCAGCGGCAGCATCTCCTCATCCTCGACATAGCCGTGCAGGCCGTCCGAGCAGAGGACGAACATGTCGCCGGGCACCAGGTCCACGATGAGCGTGTCCACCTGGACGGATTCCTGGATGCCCACCGCACGCGTAATCACGTTGCGGTACTGCGACGTCGCCGCCTGCTCCTTGGTGATGGTGCCCGCCTTGAGCTGGGCGGCGACGAGCGTGTGGTCCTCGGTGAGCCGGTGACACTGCCCGTGCCGCACCAGATAGACGCGGCTGTCGCCCACGTGGCCGATGACGGCCTTGTTGCCGCCCACCGCCAGGCACACGAAGGTCGTCCCCATGCCCCGCTTGGTCGAGTCCGTCATCGCCGTGCGGTAGATGTCCGCGCACGCCCGCTGGACGGCCACTTCCACCAACGCCGCCGCCGCCGAACGACTGTCCGCCGTGGGGTTGTTGCCCAGGTCCTTCAGCAGATGCCGGTTCGCGGTGATGTGCTGCTTGACCACCTCGGTGGCCCGATTGCTCGCCACCTCTCCCGCCGCGTGCCCGCCCATGCCGTCGGCGACCACGTACAGGCCGAGCGGCACGTCCACCAACATCGCGTCTTCGTTGTGCTGCCGCTTGCGGCCGACGTCGGTCAGTCCGAAGGCTTCTGTGGTCAAGGCCACCGCGAACACTCCCGTGTGTGACTGTAGGCGACTCCGCACGTTATGCAGGCCGCTTGAGACGTGGCAAGGCTCAGGGAGCCATCCGAACCGCGAGCATCCTGACAAAGCCGCTTGCCGTGTAGAACGCCAGCTCCACCTGTCCGAAGCGCAACCGGACGCCATCCTCCAAAAGGACGGGCTTGCGAGGGGTGAGCCGAACCCCGCTCAGCCACGAGCCATTCTTGGAGCCCGCGTCGGTCAGCAGGAAACCCGCCTGGGCTTCATCACGGGCCACCCAGGCGTGGAATCGCGACACACTGCCGTCATCCAGCACCACGTCGTTGTTCCCCGTGCGGCCCACGGTGACGCCCCGGCCGAACGCGTTCGTCCGGCACTTCACCACCGGAAACACCACCGGCTCGTGGGCCCCCAGCGTCGGCGGCCCCGCGTTGGTCACCGTCTTCAACCGGTACTCCTCCTGGTCCGCCAGGCTCTCCACCACCGCCGGAGGCGAAAAGACGAGCAGCCCGGGCGGCAGGTGCCGCTCGAGGTCGCCCCGGTTGCGCAGGTACCGCGAAACATGGGCGCTCAGCAGCTCGGGCATACAGGGGGCGCGGGAGGGGGGAGATTCCCGCGAAACCCAGTCTACGCGGACTTCACCGCCAATCCACGAACAACCCGAGCAGCGGGCCACCCACGAAGCTCCGGCCCAGGTAGCGCCTCTTCAGGCCGAAGGGTTCCCCGTAGCCCACGGCGAGTCCCAGCGCGAACGTGTCGAACTGGTAGCCCGCCTGGAGGCGGCCCTCGATGATGCCCACGGTGTTCTTGTCCGCGGGGGCGCCGCCGTCGAAGTGGGCGCCGTAGAAGACGGGTCCGCCCGTCACCTGGAAGCCCCAGTGAAGGCCGTGGGGCAGGTGGTTGCGGTAGCCGACCCCCACCTGCGCGGTGTGCTCGTAGTACGAGCCCAGCAGCGTCTCCGGCTTGCCTGCTTCCGGGGTCGGCATCGA
>NZ_JABUMQ010000123.1:0-28975 GCF_013336645.1 Myxococcus sp. CA039A
CCGCGGAGAAGGCCCCCGCGCCTCCTCCCGCGCCCAAGCCCGCGACAGCGGCCACGCCGCCACCCGCCCAGCCCATGGCGCCGCCCACGACGGCCGCCATGCCACCGCAAGCCCAGCCCAAGGCCGACCTCGCGCTGCCCCCGCCCGTTCCGGATGAGGGACCAGTGTCGGCGACAGAAGTGAAGATGCGCGACATCCAGACGAGCGCGCGCTTCCTCTTCCAGTGCCTGCTGACGGGCGACGTGCGCAGCACCGCCAACGAGCTGTTCTACCCGTTCCAGCTCGAGGAGAAGCGCTTCGGCACACCCGAGGAACTGGTGGCCGCATGGGTGAAGCAGCTGCGCCTCAAGCGCACGGACCTGGTCACCCTCTTCGACGTGGAGGTGATGACGCTGGAGGCGATGGAGAAGAAGTACGGCAAGGCCCCCGCCCGGCTCGGGCTGGACCTGCGCAACATGAAGGACATCTGGGTCGCCGTGGGCAACCTCTCCGGCCGCGCCGGCGTCTTCGTCTACAAGCCGTACGGCGACGAGCACCGCGCCTTCGCCTACACGGACTGAGCCTCACCCCGGCGACACCCTCTGGGGGACGCCGGGGCTCGAGTCCGGGGTTTCAGCGCAGCGCCTGGACCAGCTCGCCCAGCCGCGTAAGCCCCTTGCCGAGCACCTCGCGCGAGGTGGCGAAGCTCATGCGGATGTACCCCTCCGCGCCGAACGGGTCTCCCGGCACGGCGGCCACACGGAAGTCGTCGAGAAGGATCTCCGACAGCTGCAGGGAGCCCGTCACGGCCTTGCCCTTGTAGGGCCGCCCGTAGAGGCCCCGGACGTCCGCGAGCGCGTAGAAGGCGCCCTCCGGCATCCGGCACCGCACCCCGTCCAGCGCGTTGAGGCCACCCACGAAGAAGTCCCTGCGCGCGCGGTACTCCGTCACCATCATCGCGATGGTGTCCGGCGGCCCCTGCAGCGCGGCCAGCGCGGCCTTCTGGCCGATGGACGACGCGTTGGAGGTGGACTGGTCCTGCACCAGTTGCATCGCGGACAGCACCGGCCGGGGCCCCGCCGCGTAGCCCATGCGCCAGCCCGTCATGGAGTACGCCTTGCTCATCCCGTTGACGACCACCAGCCGGGGCACCAGGTCCGGCGCCACATCACTGATGCCCAGCCGCTCGCCTGTGTAGAGGAGCTTCTCGTAGATGTCGTCCGTGACGATGAGGCAGTCATGGCCGCGCACGGCGTCGGCGATGCCCTCCAGCGCGGCGCGCGAGTACACCGCGCCCGTGGGGTTGCCCGGGCTGTTGATGATGACGGCGCGCGTGCGCGGCGTGAGCGCGCGACGGATGGCGTCCGGGTCCGGCGCGAAGCCGTCCTCCTCGCGCGTGGCGACGATGACGGGCGTGGCGCCCGCCAGCCGCACCATGTCCGGATAGCTGACCCAGTACGGCGAGAAGATGAGGACCTCGTCGCCCTCGTCCAGCACCGCCTGGCAGAAGTTGTAGAGCGCCTGCTTGCCACCGGACGTCACGAGCACCTGCTCCGGCGTGAAGCGCAGCCCGTTGTCGCGCTCCAGCTTGCGGCAGATGGCCTCGCGCAGCTCGGGGATTCCCGCCGTGGCCGTGTACTTCGTGAAGCCGGCCTTCAGCGCGTCGATGGCCGCCTGCTTGATGTAGTCCGGGGTGTCGAAGTCCGGCTCGCCGGCCGCCAGGGCCACCACGTCCACGCCTTGGGCCGCGAGCGCCTTGGCGCGGGAGTTGAGAGCGAGCGTTGGAGACGGCTTGATGGCCTGGAGCCGACGGGCGAGTTTCATGCGCGAATGCGTAGCGCGGCGGCGCCGGCCCGACAAGTGCCGCGAAGGGGGCTACGTCTTCCGCGCGAACTTCGCCTTCAGGGCCTCGTGCACGTTGGGCGGAACCAGCCCCGTGACGTCACCGTTGAAAGAGGCGACTTCCCGCACGAGCTGGGAGGAGATGTAGAAGTAGTCCTCCCCGGTCATCATGAAGACAGTCTCCACCGTGGGCGCCAGCTTGCGGTTCATGTTGGCGAGCTGGAACTCGTATTCGAAGTCCGACACCGCCCGGAGCCCCCGGACGATGACGCTTACCCCCCGGCGCTTGACGTAGTCCACCAGGAGACCGTGGAAGGCGTCGACCTCCACCCTCGGGTCCTTCACGGCGTCGCGAATCAAGTCGCGTCGCTCGTCCTCGGTGAAGAGCGGGGTCTTCTTCGGGTTCACCGCGATGGCGACAATGACCTTGTCGAACATCTTCAGGCTGCGCTGAATGAGGCTCAGGTGCCCGTTGGTGAGCGGATCGAACGAACCTGGGTAGATGGCGACCGGCATGTGACAGGGAGTCTCGAACGGCCCCGGATGCCGGTCAAGCAATGGTCAGGGCGCCCGGTAGAAGCTCACCAGGGTGTCCCCGAACCGACGCTGGTCCTCCAGGGTCAACCCCGCATGGGCATCCGGGGCATTCTCCCGCTTGTCGTGCTCCACCACGAGCATTCCGCCCGGCGAAAGCAGCGCCGCCCCCGTCACCCCGTCCAGCACCGTCTCCACGACGCGCGCGGCATAGGGCGGGTCCGCGAAGATGAGCTCGAAGCGCTCGTTGCGCCGCTGCAGGAACGCGAGCGCCCGGACCACCGGCTGGGCGAGCAGCTCCACCTGGCTCGTGAAGCCCAGCCCGTCCGTGTTCTGCCGACAGAGGGCCTGGGCCTCCCGGTCCTGGTCCACCAGCACCACGTTCCCCGCGCCCCGGGACAGGGCCTCCAGGCCCAGCGCGCCGGTACCCGCGTACAGGTCCAACACCCGCTGGCCGTCCAGGAACTGGCCCAGCACGTTGAAGACGGTCTCCCGGACACGGTCCGCCGTGGGGCGGATGTGAAGCGATGTGGACTTGGGGCCGGCAATGGCCCGGCCCTTCGCGGAGCCTGAGACGATTCGCATGGCGGCCCTTCTACACTGCGCGGCGGCTACTCGCCCCGGTTCTCCGCGAGGAAGCGCATGACGGAGCCGCCCGTGCCCACCGCGCCCAGCGCGGCGAAGACCTCCGACGCCTCCGCGAACGACAGCGCCTCCAGTCGATCCCTCGCCTTCGGCTCCAGGGGCGGCAGGCTGTCCTCCAGCACGCTCAGCAGCTCTCCGGCCGCCACACCCGAGGCCGCCGACTTCTCCTCCACGCTCGCGCGGATGTCCGCGGACCAGGAGCCCAGCGCGAGCCGCTCGAAGGGGCCCACGCAGTCCACCTTGCGAGCACCGGCCGCGACATACGTCGGCAGCGTCCGGGGGAAGCCCTCGCGCACGTCTCCCACGCAGACCACCGCGCCGTACTCCGCGGCCAGGTCCACCACGGAGCGCAGCATGCCCACGTCCGGCTCGCCGCCGCCCAAATCCCGCTCCGAGACGCGCACGAAGCGCACCGGCACCTTCCACTGCTTGAGCCCCTCCAAGAGCGTGCGGTACGCGTCCAGCAGGCCGCCATTCGCCGGGGCCGGGGCGCTCAGCTCCAGGGACAGCTCCCGCTCCGTCACGGGGCCCACCAGCGCGTTGACGGCCTCCACGGCGGCGTAGGAGTCCAGCCGCGACAGGTCCAGGGACACCAGCGAGAAGCCCGCGTCCACCACCCGGAAGATGCCCTCGCGCAGCGGACCGAGCGAGTCCTCGTCCGCCGTCGTCACCCGCACGGGGCCCGCCTGGAGGAACAGGGGCCGCGAGTGCTCCGCCTCCGTCGCGGCCTCGTGTACCGCGGCGACGAAGCGCTCCGCCGCGCCCCGGTCCGCCGTGGGGTGGGGACATGCCAGGCCGAGCACCGCGTCCTCGGAGCGCGCCGCGCGCAGCAGTCCGGGCAGGGCGCCCTTCGCCTGCACCGGCAGGCAGGGCAGCGCCACGGGGAAGCGCTCCAGCGCGCGCAGCGGCTCACGCGGGTTGAGCAGCGGAATGCGAGAGCCCGGGCCCACTCGGGCCACCGTGTTGCCGGGTCGCAATGACAGCACCTTGTCCAGCACGCTCATGGGGCGCGGAGAATCGTCCGCCCGCTGGGCCCAGCGCAAGGTGAAGCTTGAGGGAGCGTCCGTTGCGCTACGCGGCCCCCACCCACGAGGGCAGGTCGGCGAGCGCCCGCTCTCAGTGCACCTCGCCCAGGTGGGCGTAGGTCTCGCTCTCTATCTGGATGGTGGTGTGGTCGATGCCGAACCTGTCGAACAGGTCATGCTTCACCGCCGAGAGAATCTCGTCGTTGTTGCAGACCATGGGGTCGAGCACCACCAGGTGCGCGGACAGCGCGTACACGCCGCTGGAGATGGTCCACACGTGCAGGTCATGCACCGCCGTCACGCCGGGCACGCGCAGGAGCAGCTCCTTCACCTGCGGCATGTCCACGTGCGAGGGCACCGCCTCCATCAGCACGTCCACCGCGTCGCGCACCAGCCGCACCGCGCCCACCACGATGACCACCGAGATGACCGCGGAGATGATGGCGTCCACCACGAACCAGCCGGTCAGCGCCATGATGCCCGCGCCAATCAGCACGCCCACCGAGGACAGCGTGTCCCCGAGCACGTGCAGGAACGCCCCCCGGACATTCATCGAGTGCGTGCGGTGCAGGAAGCCCAGCGCGCCCAGGTTCGCGAAGAGGCCCACGGTGGCCACCACCGCCATGGGCCCCAGCTTCACCGGCGTGGGCGTCTGGAAACGCTCCCAGGCCTCGAAGAGGATGAAGCCGGTGATGCCCAGGAGCAGCACGCCGTTGAGCAGCGCGCTCAAGATCTCCATCCGGTAGTAGCCGTACGTCTTCTTCACGTCCGCCGGCTTGCCCGCGAACCACAGGGCGACGAGGCTCAGCCCCAGCGCGGACACGTCCGTCAGCATGTGGCCCGCGTCCGACATCAGGGCCAGCGACTGCGTCAACCAGCCCCCCACCGCCTCCGCCAGGGCGATGGTCGCCGTCAGGACGAGCGCGAAGATGAGCCGCGTGCGGTCCTTGCGTCGCTCCTCCGCCACCCCACCCTTCCGGGGGCCGTGCCCATGCCCGTGCCCATGGTGATGATGACCGTGGTCATGCCCGTGGTCGTGGTCATGCCCATGCCCTGCCCCGCCGCGAGTGTGAGTGGAGGTAGTCACGGGAGAGAGAAGTGCGGATACAGCCCGGTCCTGAGGTATGAGAAGTGAGAAACGCGATTCCGACGGCCCGGTTCCCTCCCCGGTGCGCGGGCCGGACGGAGGTAGGGATGGACTTCGAGAAGCACCAGAGCCTGCACACCATCATCATGCTGAGAGATGTCATCCGCAAGTGGTGGCAGATGGAGCTCTCCTTCGCGGATCGGCATGGCGTGGTGCACGAGTGGCAGCGTGGGGACATTGCCCCGCCCCCCAATCCGTTCTGCCGAATCTCCCTCTTCTCGAAGGAAGGCCTGCGGCGCTGCAGCCAGTCGGTCCGGGTGCTGCACGAGAAGTTCCGGGGCAACAAGAAGGTGCGCCGCTCGCTCTTCCACGACTGCCACCTCAACTTCAGCATCGTGGGCGCGCCGCTCTACGTGGACAACGAGTACGCGGGCTGTCTCTTCGTGGAGGGCTTCGCCCGGCAGATGCTCAACGCGCGCGACGTGGAGGTGCTGCGCTCGCGGCTGCTCCAGTTCGCGCCGCCGTTCTCCGACCTGGACCGCGCCGACGAGCGCGTGCCCGTCCTGGACGGCTCGGAGCTGGCGAAGCTGTCGGACCTGCTGGAGTTCGCGGCGCAGGAGATCGCCACCCACGAGTCGGAGCTGGCGCGGCGCGAGGAGCAGGCCCCGCCCCCGTCCCCCGAGGCGCTGGAGCGCTACCGCTTCGAGAAGATCATCGGCCGCTCCGGGCCGATGATGGAGATCTTCCGGCTGATGGAGAAGGTGGCCAACTCCGACTCCACCGTCCTCATCAACGGCGAGTCGGGCACGGGCAAGGAGCTGGTGGCGCGGGCCATCCATCACAACGGTCCGCGCAAGGACCAGCCGTTCGTGGTGCAGAACTGCTCGGCCTTCAACGACAACCTGCTGGAGAGCGCCCTCTTCGGCCACACGCGCGGCGCCTTCACCGGCGCGCTGCGCGACAAGAAGGGCCTGTTCGAGGTGGCCGACGGCGGCACCTTCTTCCTGGACGAGGTGGGCGACATGTCCCCCGCCCTCCAGGTGAAGCTCTTGCGCGTGCTCCAGGAAGGCACCTTCCTGCCCGTGGGTGGCACGCACCACAAGGAGGTCAACGTCCGCGTCGTCGCCGCCACGCACAAGGACCTGGGCGAGCTGGTGAAGCGGGGCGAGTTCCGCGAGGACCTCTTCTACCGCATCAACGTCATCCGCCTGCAGCTCCCGCCGCTGCGCGAGCGCCGCGATGACCTGCCCGTCCTCATCGACCACTTCCTGCGCAAGCACCACCGCGAGGGCCAGCGCACCCGAGGGCTGTCCACCGAGGCCCTGGCCATCCTCGGCGCCTACGCGTGGCCGGGGAACATCCGCGAGCTGGAGAACGAAATCGAGCGGCTGCTCGTGCTCGGCGGAGACCTGGAGATGCTGCCCGCGGAGCTCTTGTCCAGCCGCATCCGCGACGCCGTCGTCCCCGGCGGAGGGCCGTTCATCCCCCCGCGCGCCCACGGCCGGCTGCACGAGGCGGTGGAGGCGCTGGAGCGGGAGATGATTCACCAGGGCCTGTTGCGCACGCGCAACAACAAGAGCCGCCTGGCGCGGGAGCTGGGCATCAGCCGCTCCAACCTCATCTTGAAGATCGCCCGCTACGGCTTGGACAGGGGCCTGCCCGAGGACGACGAGGCGGAGGCGGAGGCATGAGCGCGCAGGCCGTCTACTTCCATCAGGACTTCCTGCACGTCCCGGACGGCGCGGAGCTGTACTACCAGGTCACCGGCGACGGTGAGCCGGGCGTGGTGCTGTGCGACGGGCTGGGCTGTGACGGCTTCGCCTGGAAGTACCTGGCGCCCTACCTCTCACGGCGCCACCGCGTGCTGCGCTGGCACTACCGGGGCCACGGTCGCTCCGGCATCCCCGAGGACCGCGAGCGCATCGGGATGCTGTACACCTGCGATGACCTGCAGCGGGTGATGGACGCGGCGGGAATGGAGCGCGCCGTCCTCTTCGGCCACTCCATGGGCGTGCAGGTGGCGCTGGAGTTCCACCGCCGCTACGCCAGCCGCGTGCAGGGCCTGGTGCTGTTGTGTGGCAGCTACGGCAACCCACTGGACACCTTCCACGACTCCACCGTCCTCAAGAAGATGTTCCCCACCCTTCGCCGGGTGGTGGAGCGCTTCCCCGAGCAGTCCGCCCGGCTCATCCACGCGGCGCTGCGCACGGAGCTGGCGGTGCAGCTCGCCATCTCCCTGGAGATGAATCGCGAGCGCATCGCCCGGAACGACCTGGCGCCGTACTTCGAGCACCTGGCCCGCATGGACCCCGTCGTCTTCGTGCGGACGCTCGACTCGCTGTCCGAGCACTCCGCCTGGGACCACCTGCTGCACGTGGACGTCCCGTCCCTCGTCGTCGCCGGCGAGCGCGACAAGTTCACCCCCGGCTGGTTGTCCCGGAAGATGGCCGCCCGGATTCCCGACGCCGAGCTGGTCCTCATCCCCGACGGCACCCACACCGCCCCCCTGGAGGCCCCGGGGCTGGTCGAGGTCCGCATCGAACGCTTCCTCCGCGAGCGGCTGGGCATGCCTTCCACCCCCGGCTCCCTGGGCGGCAAGGCCTGGAATTCCTCCCCAGTGGGTTCCTGAGGGTGACGCTCGGGTGACGAGATGCCCCGGATACCCGGCCTTTACCCTGTCGGGCGGGGTGTACCCCCTGGCTGAACGTCCGGGGAGCATCCGCGCTCATTGCAGGAGCCGCACTCACGGCATATAAGCCCCCGCCTTCCGGGTTCCGGTGGGGATCGGGAGACCTGTCCACAACGCGGCTTCCCCCCCGCCATTCACCTCAGTTTGGTTCGTATGATTCCTCGCGAAAACATCCGTAACGTCGCCATCGTCGCCCACGTCGACCATGGCAAGACCACGCTCGTCGATCACCTGCTGCGGCAGGCGGGCACTTTCCGTAGCAACGAGCACGTCGCCGAACGGGTGATGGACTCCAACGACCTCGAGCGCGAGAAGGGCATCACCATCCTCGCGAAGAACACCGCGGTCAGCTACAAGGGCATGCAGATCAACATCATCGACACCCCGGGCCACGCCGACTTCGGTGGTGAGGTGGAGCGCGGTCTGCGCCTCGTCGATGGCGTCATCCTGCTGGTGGACGCGGCCGAAGGTCCCCTGCCCCAGACGCGCTTCGTGCTCACCAAGGCGCTCGCCATGGGCCTGAAGACGGTGCTGGTCATCAACAAGATCGACCGTCAGGACGCTCGCGCTCCCGAAGTGTTGGACCTGGTCTACTCGCTCTACATCGACCTGGGCGCGGACGATAAGCAGCTGGAGATGCCCGTCCTGTACACCGTGGCCCGTCAGGGTCAGGCGTCCACGTCGCTCGAGGTGCCCGGCAAGACGCTGGAGCCCTTGTACGACGCCATCATCAAGCACATCCCGCCCCCGTCCGCGTCGGAAGAGAAGACGCCGCAGCTGCTGGTGGCGAACCTGGACTACGACGACTACGTCGGCCGCCTCGCGGTGGGTCGCGTGCAGGCCGGTCGCTTCACGCCGAACATGCCCGTCTCCGTCGTGCGCGAGGGTGGCAAGGTCGAGCAGGGGAAGATCGTCAAGCTGTTCGGCTTCTCCGGTCTGAAGCGCGTCGAAATCCAGGACGCGGGCCCCGGTGAAATCGTCTCCATCGCCGGCATCGAGGACGTGTCCATCGGCGACACGTTCGGCGACCCGGAGAAGCCCGTGGCGCTGCCGCGCATCACCGTGGATGAGCCCACGATGATGATGATCTTCAAGGTCAACGACGGGCCGCTGGCGGGCAAGGAAGGCAAGTTCGTCACCTCCCGCAACCTGCGTGAGCGCCTGTACCGCGAGGCCTACCGCAACGTGGCCGTGCGCGTGGAGGACACGGAGACGCCTGACGCGTTCCGCGTCGTCGGCCGTGGCGAACTCGCGCTGGCCGTCATCATCGAGAACATGCGCCGCGAGGGCTACGAGCTGACCGCCTCCAACCCGGAGCCGATCACCAAGCACATCGACGGCGTGCTGCACGAGCCGATGGAGTTGGTGTTCTGCGACGTGCCGGAGACCAGCGTCGGCGTGGTGACGGAGCGCATGGGGCCTCGCAAGGGCCGCATGTCGGACATGGCGCCGCTGGGCTCGGGCCGCACCCGCCTCCAGTTCCGCATCCCCGCTCGCGGCCTCATCGGGTTCCGCTCGGAGTTCCTCACGATTACGCGTGGTGAGGGCATCATGAGCAGCCAGTTCGACGGCTTCGAGCCGTGGTTCGGCTACATCCCGAAGCGGCAGAACGGCGCCATCGTGTCGGACCGCCTGGGCGACACCGTGCCCTACGCGCTGTTCAGCATCCAGGAGCGCGGCTACCTGTTCGTCCCCGCCGGCATCACCGTGTACGAGGGGATGATCATCGGCGAGCACGCTCACCCGTCCGAGCTGAACGTCAACTGCTGCCGCGAGAAGAAGCTCACCAACATCCGCGCCGCTGGCCGCGACGAGAACGTCATCCTCGTCCCGCCCCGCGAGATGGGGCTGGAGAAGGCCCTGGAGTGGATCGCCGACGACGAGCTCGTGGAAGTGACGCCCAAGTCCGTGCGCATGCGCAAGAAGTCGCTGGCCGTGGGCGAGCGCTACCGCGCCGAGCGCGACCGCAAGCGTGAAGAGCGCGCGGCCGACGCCGAGTAGTCCCGACGCCGGCCCCAGGCCGGTGTAGCACCCAGGGCCCGTTCCCGATTTCGGGGGCGGGCCCTTCGTGCGTCCAGGCTCAGGGGGGCGCCGCGACGGCGTCGGGTCCACGTCCAACCCCTCGCACTCCGGTGACACGCGAAGGTGCGCGCACCGAGGCTCCCGTGGTGGAGCGCACCCGTGCGGGGCCGCCGTGGCCCGGGTCAGCGGTCGCCGGTTCCTCGAGGGGGTGCCAATCGCTCGAAGATGCCGCGCAGTTGCTCCAGCTCCGCCACGTCGAGCTGGAGCAGCTCGGGCGGTGGCTCGTACATCCCCTCCTGGAGCTGACGCCGGGCCTTCGCGCCACGCGTGGTCAGCGCCACGCGCTTCACCCGCCGGTCCTTCGGGTCCGCCGTCCTCGCGGCCAGCCCTCGCGCCTCCAGTCGGTCGACCATCCAGGTCGCATTGGAGGCATCACACCCCCACTCCTCCGCCAAAGCGCGCATCACCTTCCCCGCTCCCGCCTCGAGGCTGGAAAGCGCGCGAGCATCGTTGGGCGTGAGGCCCAGCCGCTCCAACACCCGGTCTCTCTGGGCGCGCGTGCGCATGAAGAAGCCGAAGCAGTGTCGCCAGACCTCTTCCGCCAGCGCTTCCTTCCGTTTCGAGCCGTCCCCAGCCATGGACCGAATGTGCCTCGCACCCACCTCGATTGCGAGGCCTCCTTCACATAATTTAACGGATTCAATAGTTGAATGACTTCAACCTTCTCCCAATCATCCCGGTGACGACGGGCCGGGGATTCGGTCTTCGCCGACGCCGGGCCCGACGGAGGTCACCATGGGGAAGAAGCGGTCACTCTACATCCTGCTGTACTGCAGCTTGTTGTTCGGGCTGGTGCTCGGCGCGGGCATCAACGAAGCCCTGTTCGTGATGCCGGCCTGGTTCCAGGCGCCCCCCACGTCCCTGCTGCTGATTGGTGAGCGGGCCGGGAGCGCGATGGCCTTCTGGCTGCCTCTCCAGGCGGCGTTGCTCGGGACGCTCGTCGCATCCCTCGTGCTCAACTGGCGCTCACCGGTTCGCCGCAAGCTGCTCGCTGGAGCCCTGGGTGCCTACGTCCTGGTCTGGGTCCTGTCGGGGGCGATCTTCGCCCCGGAGATCAACGCCCTGGCCGCTGCGGGGGCGCAGGGGCCCTACGACGGGGAGCTGGCGGCGCGCGGACAACGCTGGCTCCAGCTCTCCTGGAGCCGCCATGTCGTGCTCGCGCTGGGCTGGGTCCTGGTGGGCGGCGCCATCTCGAAGTGGGAGGCGGCGTCATGACGAGCCACGGCTCGTTGAGCGGCAAGGTCGCCATCGTCCTCGGCGCCAGCCGGGGCATCGGCGCGGTGACGGCCCGGACGTTCGCGGACGCGGGCGCCTCCGTGGTGCTGGCGGCGCGTTCCGAGGACGCCCTGCGCGCGCTCGCCGATGACATCCAGGCGCAGGGAGGCACCGCCCTCCCCGTCCCCACGGACCTGGGCGACGAGGCGTCCATCGAGGCCCTGGTCCGCACCACCGTCGCGCGCTTCGGTCGGCTGGACGCGGCCTTCAACAACGCCGCGGATGGGCACATGCCCGCGCCCCTGGCGAAGCTCTCCGTCGAGGACCTGGACCGCGCCTGGCGCATCAACGTGCGAGGCTTCTTCCTCGCCATGAAGCATCAACTCACCGCGATGCTCGCGTCCGGCGGAGGCGCCATCGTCAACATGGCATCCACCGCGGGGCTCCAGGGTGTCCGGGGCATGGGCGGCTACAGCGCGACCAAACACGCCATCATCGGGCTCACGCGCTCCGCCGCGCTCGACTACGCGGACCAGGGCATCCGGCTCAACGTCGTCGCCCCGGGGCCCATCCTCACCGGCCGCATCCAGCAGCTCCCCGAGGAGCGCCGGGCACCCATCGTCCGCGCGGTGCCCATGGGACGCATCGGAACGCCGGAAGAGGTCGCTCGGGCCGTGACCTGGCTGTGCTCGGACGCGGCGTCGTTCGTCACGGGAACGACGCTCGCTGTCGACGGAGGCAGGCTCGCGGGCGCCTGAGCGCGGTGGGGCTCAGAACGTGTACTTCACCTTCGGGAAGATGGCGAAGGAGGTGATGTTGGGGCCGATGACGTAGCGGGCCAGCAGGTCCGCGCCCACGGAGAAGTGGTCCATGCCCGTGGCGTACTCCAGCCCCACGCCCACGCCCGCGTTGGGCGAGCTGATGGCCCGGCCTGGGTTTCCCTCGTCCGGGTCCACCGGCGCGGGGTCCATCCGCGTGTAGCCAGCGACGAGCTTGGGCGTCAGGTACAGCCGGTCCATCAGCCGCACGTGGTACGCGGCCGAGACGTCCAGGAACTGCATGGTGAAGTTGTCGGAGAGCGCGCACGTCTCCGTGCCCGGCAGATAGCCCGCGAAGCAGTTCTGCGCGGACGAGCCCATGCCGAAGTGCGCGCCCAGCGAGATGCGCTCCGTCAGGTCATAGCCCACCCCGAGCTGCAGGTAGGTCTGCGCGTTCGAGTACGCGTTCTCACCGCCCACGGTGAAGAACACGCCGATGTTGGTGTCGGTGTAGAAGCCGCGGCGCGGCTGAAAGTCCACCCCTTCCGGGGGCGTGGCCGCGAGGGCCGGAGTCGACAGCAGCGCAAGCGCGGCAACCAGCTGGGACTTCTTCACGGGTCCTCCCCACGCGGTGCCCTCCCGGTCCAACCGGAAGCGGCGCCGGACGTTAGTGACGCCCCCCTCACTTCGGCAATGAGGGGCTGAAATGAAAGTGGCGTGGACCGTTCCGTCCACGCCACTTGAGGGACGCTCAGGGCGTCCCGACAGCGCCCGCGTCCGCTATCAGCCCTCGCCCTCGGAACCGGCGGGCGAGAACATCCACGGATACGTCACCGCCACCACGCCGCCGCCCTTGGGCTCCGGGAACTTCCAGCGACGGATGCGGGAAATCATGCACTGCTCCGCGCGGGAGTTGCCCAGCGTCGACTCGGAGACGGTGGCGTCGGAGACCGCGCCCGTCGGGTCGATGGTGAACGCCACCGCGACCTTGCCCGCCAGACTCGGCTCCTTGTTCAGCTCCGACTCGTAGCAGTACTTGATCTCGTTCTGGTGCCGCCGGATGACCTTGGCGATGACGTCCTTGTCCAGGCCGCCGACCACGGTCGTCTTGCCGGGGATGACCTTGGTGATGGACTTGCCACGGCCGCCCAGGTCGATGCCGCCCGAGCCACCCGCGCCACGTCCGTCCCCCTTCGTGCCCAGGCCACCGATGCCCATGGCCGTGCCGCCACCACCGGTGCCTCCGCCACGAGAGCCCAGGCCCCCCACGCCCTGCGCGTCACCCATGGCCGCGCCGCCCTTGAGGCCACCCAGCGCGTTGTTCAGGCCGGTGCCGAAGCCGCCCGGGCCGAACACGTCCGAGGCGCCGCCCTTCATGCCCTTGAACGCGCCCAGCAGGCCGACCTTGCCCACCACCTGGCGGTCCTTCTCCTTCTTCGTCTTGTCGACCACGGGCGTGCCGGGCTTGGACGGAGCCGCTTCCGCCTGCTTCGCGTCCTCCTTGCCGAACTTGCCCTCCTCGTCCTTCGCCTTCACGCCCTCCTCCACGCCGGTGAGCTGGAGCTTCTTCTGCTCCAGCTTCTTCTCCGGCGTGACGAGGAACTTCGCCACGCGCTGCTGGGACTCGAAGATGTCGTCGTGCGGCGCCCGCTCCGCGCGCGGTGTCAGCGCCATCGCCAGCACCACCGCCACGCCCGCCATCAGGCAGATGGTGGCGATCTTGAAGAACGTGTAGTCCGCCTCCACCAGCGCGTTGGCCGCGATGACCGGCGACGGTTTCACGTACCGCGCCACGAAGGCCACCGTGCCGAGCGACACCTCCACCCGGTCATGCAGGCCCAGCTTGAAGACCTGCTCCTTGTCCTCCGCCGTCCCGGTGAGCTGCCCCGCCGCGCGCAGCGCGTCCTTCGGCTTCACGTTCCCACGCTCGGTGACGATGGCACCCGAGCCCGCCGGCACGTGCACTTCCAGCACGTCCCCCCGGCTCACCGCCAGCTCGTACCGCTTGCCCACCGAGGGCACATAGACGTTGAAGAAGTTCTTCTTCCCTTCGCCGATGGTGACGGGGACGCCGTCCTTGAAGTGTTGTACCTGCAACAGCGTGTCGCCCCACAGCATCGACACCTGGAGTACCTTTTCCCGGGCCGTGGGCATCGCCTCGAGCGGGAGCTGCTCCTGCAGGTGGGGAAGCACCGCGCGCCTGGGCGCCGCGGCGACGGGTGGCACCGGAGCAGGCCGTTCCACCCGGGCCGCTGGAGGCGGAGGTGGAGGCCCCACGCGATTCACCGCGGGAGGTGCCACCCGCTCGGTGCGCAGTCCACCCACGGACTGGGCAGGCTCCGAGCGAGGGCTCGTGAAGACGAACCCTCCGCGCGTCTGGCCTGCTCCCGCCGAGGGCGGTGTCACCACCTGCGGTATCGCCATGGGCACCGGTGTCGGCGCCCGCTGCGTCACCGAGCCCTGGAAGCGCGGTCCGGACACCTTGGCTCCCGCGGGAGCCTGGCGCTCGGGTGGGTCGCCTCCGAAGAGGACCTCCACCCGCGTGCCGCCCACGCGAAGCACGTCCCCGGGTTTGAGCGCCGTGGGGATGACCAGCTTCTGGCCACTCACCTCCGTGCCGCCCTCGCTCCCGAGGTCGATGGCCGTGACCGAGCCGTCCTTGTCTACCTTGAGCATCACATGGAGATTGGAGACCCGCGGATCCTGAATCTTCACCGCCGCTTGGGCGCCCGACCCCACGATAACGCTCTCCGCCTCCGACACGGTTTCCACCGTGGAGCCATCAGGCCCCGTGATTCGAAGGGTCAAGCCGTTGTTCTTCGCCGCCGCCATGAGGATTCTTCCTTCTTCCCTTCCGCTCCCGAAAACGCCTGACCGCCGCCGCTAGAGGTTGTCGACGGACTTCTGAAGCTCCGGGTCGAAGTTCTCCCGGACCTTGATGAGACTCTGGAAGTCCGTCTTCTTGCGGTGGAGCACGTATGAGCCTTCCGGCTTCGTCAGCTCGCCCTCCACCGCGACATCGGTGAAATCGATCACCGTCTTCTTCCGGAAGACCGTGCGGTCCTCCTCCTGGACGATCTTCACCGTGTCCTTCGATTGACCCTGCTCCTGCGCCATCGCCACTGGCGCACTGAACAGCAGCCCCACCACCGTCACCGTCGATGCCAGACGCCTCATACCCAGCCCTCCTGTTGCTTCCTCGGGTGTGACAGCGGGTTCTCGAAGAGGTACCCGCGAGTCCTTGCACGGGGCGATCCAAATCCAAGTCCCTGAATCCTATGGAACTCGCTCGCCGCCTTCCACGTGGGGGCCTGGAGGATGGAAAAAACTTCCCCCAGACCCTGTCATCCCTGCCGTCCTACTTCGTGGGCGGAGCGCTCGCACCCTGGGGCGCCGGCACTGGTGCGGGAGCAGACGTGCCCGTGCCCTCACCGCTCGGCTGCGCGGCCTCCGCTGGAGCGCTCTCGGTTGCCTCGGGCGTCGTCGCCCCTTCGACTGCCCCGGCGCCTTCCGCGGGGGGAGGCGTGGCCTCCGTGGGCGCGTTCGCGTCCTGCGGGAGCTGGTTCAGCATGGAGCCCGCGCCACCGGTGGCTTCGTCCTTCTTCTCGCCTTCCGCGCCGGCGGTGGCGGCCTCCGGCGGTGGGGCCTTGAGCATGTTCTGGAGGCCCTGGACCTTGGCGGTGATCATCTGCCGCTCTTGTTCAGTGGTGGACTCCAGTGACTTGCAGCGGTCCAGGAAGGCCACGGCGCGCTCCCAGCCCGTGCGGTCCGAGGCGAAGGCCCAGCCCGCGCCGCACACGGCCTCGGGCAGGTCCGCGCGATTGGCGAGCACCTTCTCGAACGCCTCGCCCGCCGCGATGCCCTTCTTTGAGTCGCGCCCCTTCTGTCCATCCAGCGCCCAGGCCAGCGACAGGCGCGCCTCCGTGGAGTCCGGCTCCAGTTCGAGCGCGCGGGTGAAGGCCCGCTCGGCGCCCGCGTAGTCGCGGTAGCTGAGCGCCAGGGCACCGAGGTTGAGGTGGCCCGGGGCGTACTTCTCGTCGAGCGACACGGCCTTCTGGAACTGCGCGAGCGCGCGCGGCCGCTCGTCGAGCTTCAGGTAGACCATGCCCAGCAGGTTGTAGAGGGACGGGTCCTTCTCCGCGTGCTTGCGCGCGGTGCCCACGAGCAGCTCCGCGAGGCGGTACTTCTCGCGAGCGTAGGCCACGTACGCCAGGTTCTTGTACGCGTCCGGGTGGTCCTTGTTGCGCTCCAGCACGCGGCGCGCGGTGAGCTCGGACTGGTCCAGCTTGCCCAGCTGTCGGTAGGTCGCGGAGAGGCCGTTGAGCAGCGCCGCGTCGTGCGCGTGACCGGGTGCCTTCAGCGCCTTCTCGAAGAGGGCAATCGCATCATCCCCCCGCTCCTGCTTGCGGTAGACGCTGGCCAGGTTGACCACCGAGGGCGTGTGCGCCGGCTCCAGCAGGAGCACCTTCTCGTAGGCGTTGCGCGCGTCGTCCACGCGGCCCTGGCGTTCGGCGATGACGCCCAGGTTGAACTGCGAGTTGAGGCTCTGCGGCGACTTCGCCAGCACCTTCTCGAAGCCCTGACGGGCGGCGTCCAGGTCTCCGGCTTCATAGGCCTGGAGGGCCTGGGTGAAGTGGTCGGAGGCGCTGGCCTCCTTCGCCTCCGGCCGCGCGAGCTGGGATGGCGTCGTCGAGGAGGCCGGCGCGGAGGGCGCCTGCTTCGTCGGCAGCGCGGAGGGCTTCTGCTGAGGACCCGAAGCGCACCCGGCCGTGAAGGCCAGCGAGCCGACGACGAGCGAGCGGAACCATTTCATCGGCATCATTCCCGTGGAAGTCTTCGACGTGTCGCGAGTCATGGCCGCACCTCCTGCACCGCGGCCGTGGGTGCCTGCGTTCTGTCCTCGGAGGCCGGCGGCTTCGGAGCGCCCTCCTTCGGCTCGGCGGGAGCCGTGGGGGCATTCGAGTCCGGGGGCGGTGCCGGCGTGGCGGTGGCACCCGCGGCTCCTCCGGGTTCCTTCGCGAGGTCGGCCGTCGCGAGCGTGTCGCTGCTGCGGTAGCCCACCTGCCGCACCTGCGCATAGGCGCCCGGGTGGAAGCGGTTCACCTGGTCCTGCGCGGCCAGCGTCCAGGGGCCGTAGAGCCCCAGCTCGTAGGACTTCTCCAGCGCCTTCTCCAGCGCCTCGTTGGCCTTGTCCTCGAGGGGCAGCGCGAGGTTCTCCAGCTCCGCGCGGTACATGCCGAGCTGGTCCTCATCGAGCCCCGTCGGGTCCGGCGAGTCCATGATGTTGCGAGCGAAGTCCGCGTAGGCCAGGCCGATGCGCGTCAGCGAGGCGATGCCCCACTCACCCGAGCCCGTGGAGAGCACCGCGAGGTACTCCTTTTCAATGCGCTGGATTTCGCGCTGCTTGGCGGCCAGGTCCCTGCGGATGGTGCTCACCCGCGTGAAGCGGATGTCCGAGTAACGCTTCCACGTGGGCTCCAGCGCCAGGAAGCGCGCGTGGGCGTACGCGTTGAGCGTCGCATCCTCCTTGCGCACCGCCTCGGGCAGCCGGCCGTACGAGCGCACCAACTCCGCCTGCACGCGCTCCTGCTCGCGCGCGTTCTTGAGCTGCTGCCACGCGAGCAGCTCGTGGTAGCGCGCCAGGTAGAGCTGCGCGGGCGTCGCACGCGAGTCCCGTCCGTAGCCGTCCGCGAAGGCGGCGAACGCACGGGCCGCCTCGCTCCACTTGCGCTCCTTCTCCCAGACGAGCGCGGCCGAGTAGGCCACCTGCGGCACGTCCTTGCGCTCACGGAAGCGCATCACGTAGGCGTTGTAGGCGGCCACGGCCTTCTGGGCCTCACCGGCGCCCTCCCACCACACGCCCGCGTTGAACTGGGCATCCGCCACCCAGGCCCCCGCCTCGGCCACCAGCGCCTTGCGCTCGGCGGCCTTCTGCGAGCGGCGCGAGTCCGCGTCCTCCTCGCCTCCCGGCGTGTCGCTCTTCTTCGCCGTCGTCTTGGCGCGAGCGTCCTTCGACTTCTTCCCCTCGGCCTCGCCGGCCTTGAGCGCGGCGTCGTACTGGGCCACGAAGGACTCGGCCAGCGTCGCCGCCTTGCGGTAGTCGGCGACCTTCTCGTAGAGGCCCGCCAGCGTGTAGCGCGCCTTCAGCTCGAAGGGGCTGCGCGGGTATTCGGCCAGGACGCGCTCACCCGCCTCGATGCCCCGGTCCAGTTCGCCGGCCTCCTGGGCGATGGACATGGCGTAGACGAGCGCGCGGTCCGCGTTCTCCGACCTGGGGAACTCCTTCACGAACTTGAGGAACTCCTCGGCGGCCTTCTTCGGGTTTTTCTCCTGCTTGTAGACGACCTCGTCCACCCACTTGTAGTGGCTGCCCTCCACCACGCGGCCCACGCGAAGCGCGAAGTCGGAGCCGAGCTTGGCCAGCTTCTTGTTGTCGAGGAACTTGCGCGACAGCGTGGCGAGCTCCAGCCACTCCTGGCGGCTCTCCAGCACGTACATGGTGAGGTCCGCGGCGTCACGCGAGCGACGCTCCTCGGGGAACTTCTCGATGATTTCGCCGAAGCGCCGCGCCGCGTCCACGAAGTGGCTGCGGTCATAGAGGATGACGGCCGCCTGGTAGCGCAGGTCGATTTCATCCTGCGTGTCCGGGTAGAGCTTCACGTACGTGTCGCACGCGGAGACCAGCCTCTCCTCGAACTTCGTCAGGGACTCCTCTTCCTTCTCCTTCGCGTCGCGCTTGACGATCTTCTGCCGCGCGACGTCGCCCTTGTCCTTCTTCTCGTCGACCTTCTGGCCGTCCTTGAGGTCGCTCTTCGCGAGCTGACCGCGCTCGATTTTGACCAGCTTGTCGTAGGCGAGGATGGCGTTGAACGCGGCGCTCTTGCGGTAGCTCTCGCTGGAGACCTCTCGCGCGGAGTCGCGGTCCGGAATCTTGAACGCCACCACCGCGTCGTACTCGGCCGCCGCGGCCTGCCACTCCTCGAGCGCCCAGAGAATCTCCGCGTAGAAGAAGCGGAGGTTGAAGGCGGAGTCCGCCACGTACTCCGGGTTGGAGCTGGAGGCGAACGCCTCCACGTACTGCTTGTAGATGTCGCGCGCGAGCCGGTACGTCTCCACCTGGCGCGTCTTCTGCGCCTCCTGGTGGTACTCCGTCACCATCACCCGCATCGCCTCTTCCGTGACGTTGAAGGCGTTGCGCAGCACGGGGGCCTTGCCCTCGTTGGACTTCCACCACTCGCCACCCGGGCTGTAGAGGTCCACCATCCGCTTCATCTCCTTGCGGACCTGCTGCCGCTGGCGCAGACCCTCGAAGGCGCGGACGACGGCCTGCTGGTACTCGGGCGCGCTGACGCCCATGGGCTCGTCATCGATGAGCGTGCGGTAGAGCAGGATGGCGCTGTCGAAGTGACCCGCGTCCACCAGGCCCGCGGCCGTCTTGGCGATGAGCCGGCCCTGGCGCTTCGCCGGCGCCTTCTCGCGGAAGTAGGAGATGGCCTGCTTGGGCTGATCCAACTGGACGTAGAAGACCGTCAGGTCATTGAGCGCCTCGGTGCGCAGGTCACCCAGCTCCGGCTGCTTCGCGGCGTAGTCCACGACTTCGTGCAGCTTCTTCAGGCCCGCGTCGTAGTCGCCAGTGTTGTAGTCGCACCAGGACAGCTTGTAGACGGCGTAGCCGTAGATCTTCGGCACCCCGGAGTCGCGGGCCTTCTCGTAGTTGGCCTTGGCGGGGATGAGCTTGTTCGACTCGAAGTAGTGATTGCCGAGCTGGATGTACGCGTCCGGCACGAACTGCGAACGAGGGAAGTCCTTGATGAGCTCCTCGTAGCGGGCCACGGCGTCGTCACGCCGGCCCAGCTCGTAGAGGTTGTAGCCCATGGAGAAGAGGACCTCGTCGCGCTGCGGGTACTGCGGGTATCCCCGAAGGATGTCCTCGTAGATGCCCATCGTCTCCGTGCGGTAGCGCTCGCTCTCGCGATGGTCCTGCTTGGGGGCCTCCAGCTTCTCGCCCCGCGCCTGGGCCGCGTCGAACTTCTTCTCCTCCGCGAGGAAGCGGTCCATCTCCAACTGGTAGAGGTACTTGGACTTCTCCCAGTACAGCTCCGACAGGCGGTAGAGCATCTCCGCCTTCTGCTGATTGCCGTCCTGGAGTTTGGGGATGAGGCGCTTGAAGGCTTCAATCGCCTCGTCGCGCTTCTTGTCCGCCAGCGCGTTCTTGCGCGAGTCCGCGATGCGAGGAATGTCGGCGAACTTGGCGGTGGCGGGCTTCACGCGCGCCGGACCGCGCCGCACGTCCTCCGGCGCGACACCCGGCGGTGGCGCCGCCTTCTCCTCCGCCTTCTTCGCCTGGGCGCCCTTCTTCGCCGCGCCCGCCGCACCGGACGTCTTCGACGCCGACGACGCCGCGGGCCTCTTCATCGCCTTGCGCGCTGGCGCTTCCGCCGCCTCTCCCACCCCGCCGCCAGTAGCGAGCGCCACGCCCACCGCCAGCGCACCGAAACGAAGCACCACCTTCATGCGAGCTCCCGACTGTGAAGCCGCCCCGACCACCGAGCAGCCGTTCGCCCGGGCACGAGGGACGAACGAAAGTAGACGCGCACTCCACGAATGAGAAGTGGCGTGGAACGCCTCTTGCGATGGCATGCAGCGCACCAACAACGCCGAAGGGGACCACCCCGGCACCTGATGTGCGCCAAGGAGGTCCCCTCGTGGACGATGTCTGGGCAACCGTGGCCCATGGCGTCACGGCTGTTGTTGCTCGGCTGTCTTCGCCGGGCAGCCACGCTTCAGCGTGTACTGGTAGTAGCCAATCTCGTCGATCCAGAACTCGCCCTGGAACTTCCAGTAGTTCCACGCCGCGCCCGGCATCTTCGGGCGGTACAGCGACTGGCGCGTGAGCAGCGCCTTCTGGTCCACGCCCGCCTGCAGCAAGTCCTTCTCGTCCAGCGCCGTCTGCACGCGGATGATTTCGGCCTGGTCGGAGAAGGTCCGCAGGTTGTCCGCCGCCTCGCGAATGCGGCTGCGCGCCAGCGTGCCGCCCACCTGGAGCAGCGTGCCGCGCACGTCCTCCAGCGAGGCCACCGTCTGCGTCGCCAGGGGCGTGCCGCGCCACGGGCCACCGCTCAAGTCCCGCTTCTCCTCATCCAGCTTCGCCAGCACGCGCATCACCTCGCGGATGCGCTCGTTGTTGCGCAGCCACAGGTACACCGGACGCGGCAGCCGGCGGTTCTCCGCGGCCACCAGGTTGTAGGCCTGCACCAGGTCGCCATCCTCGGCGGTGAAGGGCTCCAACTGCTTGGCCATGGGGCCATACAGCTCGTCGAAGGCCGCCAGCGTCGTCTTCACCTCGTCGTAGAGGCACGAGTAGTAATAGACGGTCGACTTGAGGATCCACGACTCCGGCTGGAAGGCCCCGGCGAACTGCGGCGCATGCAGCGCCTGGAGGCTGCCGAGCGCGCCACCGAAGTCCTCGTTCTGGAAGCGCGCGAAGCCGTTCTCGAAGAGGGACTGGTCCCAGTAGCGCGTGTAGCGCGGCACCTTCTCGTAGGCGACGGTGGCGTCGGCGTACTCGCCACGGCGGTAGTGCAGCCGGCCCAGGCCGATGAGGGCCAGGTGCTGCGTCGCCTTCAGCTCCACCTGCGGTTCCTTCGACGACAGCGAGGCGTTGAAGGCGGCCAGCGCCTCCTTGTCCAGCGCCTCGCCCTCACCGGGACGGCCCGGGAAGCGCGGGTCCGCGAGCACCACGCCCAGCAGGTAGCGAGCCTTCGCGTAGACGCGGCTGTCCTTCGGCACCGCCTCCAGCAGCGAGCGCGCCTCCTCGAAGCGCATGCGGCGCTGGCTCACCGTGCCCACCAGGTAGTTGATGCGGGCGAGCACTTCCTTGGGCAGCGTCACCCACTTGTCCCGCACCTCCTCCGAGTACGCCTGGTTGAGGATGCTGGGGATGAGGTTCTGCTCGTCCAACTGCTGCTGCATGTCCACCAGCCCCTCCACCGCCTTGAGGTACGAGGGGTGCGAGGGCCCGGCGTTGACGATGGCCGCGTAGGAGATGAAGGCCGAGACGGGCAGGCCCTTCTTCGCCAGCGACTGCGCGAGGAAGAACTCCGCCTTGCCCTTCGTGTCCGCGTCACCGCCGGACTCCGAGGCCTGGAAGAAAAGCGGCGCGGCGGTGTCGAAGTCACCGGCATTGAAGGCGGCCAGCGCGCGGTTGTAGCCACCCGAGTCCTGCTGGGCGGCCACCGCGAACGGCGCCAGGACGACGAGGATGTGGAGCAGTCGTTTCATGGCGAGTCGTGCCTTCATGGCGAAATCAGAAGAGGAACGAGAAGCCTGCGTAGAAGCTGATGTTGTTGAGGACGTCGGAAGACGGCTCGGCCACCAAATCCCGGCCGAGGATGATGTCCTCGCGGTAGTTCTTCTTCGTCTTCGGATCCACGCCATCGAACTTCTCGTACTTGCAGCTGCCACTGAGCTGCAGCGAGCTGAACTCCTGGCCACCGGCGCGCGCGGCCTCCAGCGTCTCGAAGTCCGCCAGGTTGCAGCCATCCACCTTGTCCACGCGCGCCGTGTAGATGAGGTCCCTCACCTCCAGGCGCAACGCGTACGACTCGCCGAACTGGAGCCGGAACCCACCGCCCACCGAGCCGAGGAACTTGTTGCCCGTGTCACCGAAGCGCGCCGGCACGTTGTAGCGCTGCCCGTCGACCTCGTTGGAGACCTCCGGTCGGATGAGGTGCCGCGTGGAGCCCACGCCCGCGCCGCCGCTCAGCACCAGGCTGAACTGCGCCAGCTTGTCGTCGAGGAACGCGAACTTCCCGTACAGCGGCGTCACCTCCACGCCCGCCTGCGCGCCCCAGACGAGCAGCAGCGACGAGGCGGCCTGGGCTTGCTCGCGCACCTTGTCGATGAGCTCCAGGTTGAAGTCGCTCTCGTTGGTGTGCCAGTTGTACTGGCCCGTCACCTGGAGCGCGAAGTTCTCCTGCAGGTGGTAGCTGTAGTGCAGCGCCGTGCCCGCGTGGTTGGTGTACTTGCCGTTCACCTGGACGACGGCCGGGTACAGCGCCAGCTCGTGCTTGCTCTCGTCCGCGAAGCGCTTCTTCTGGACGATGTGCAGCGACACGTTCGGGTTGTAGAGCGGCGCGCCATTCACCAGCCGCTGCTGCTGGACGTCCGTGGTGCGCGGCGCCTCGTCCGACGAGGCCAGCACCGGCGCGTCTTCCGGCGTCACTGGCGGGTCCACGTCGCGCGCGCGCTCGGGCTCGGACAGCACGGGCTGCTCGTCCTGTGCCTCATCCATGGGCGCGAGCGCGGGCTCGACCTTCGGCGCCTCGGCGGCCTCCATGGGCACGGTGGGCTCCGGACGTGACGTCGGAGCGCGAGGCACCTCCGGCTTCGGCTCCGGGGGCCGCGCGGGAGGCGGAGGCACGGACGTCTCCGCGCCCGGCCCGGGAACGGACGGAGCCTCTTCCGCCTGGGCGAGCACGACAGCGGGCGTCGGGAAGCGCGGAGGGGCGGCCTGGGCCGCCGCCGCGACGAGGAGCGCGAGGGACAGAATCGGTCGCATGGTTTTCAGAAGGCCCTAGAAGGAAAAGGTGTAGCCGAGGTCGAACTGCACCAGGTGCGTGAGGCCGGGACTGGAGGCGACATCACCCGTCACCCGCCCCGCCTCCCAGTCGTCGCGGACCAGGTTGACGCGGTAGTTGTCGCGGAACACCCAGTCGCGCAGCTCCAGCCGCACGCCGTGCTTTTCGAGGATGAAGAAGCGGAAGCCCACCGCCGCGGACACCACCGGCGCCACGCGCGTCTCGCGCACCCAGTAGTTCTCCGAAGCGGAGCCCCGGTCGTCCAACGAGGTGCGGTTGTCACAGACGCCCAGATCCCGATCCACCACCTGCGAGCACTGGATGACGGAGTTGCGCTGGAAGCTGCCCACCCCGCCGCCCGCCCAGACGTACGCCTGGAAGTGCGCGGGAAGGTCGGACACCAGGCTCAGCTTTCCGTAGATGGGCGCCCACCGGACGCCGGCCACCCCGTGGAAGTTCATCTCCCAGAGGTCCTCCAGCTCGTCGGTGACGCGCTTGTCCTCGCGCGCCAGGAAGCTCTCGGAGATGGAGCGCGCCAGTCCCGTGTGGCGGCTGGCCGCATAACCGGCGCGCGCCTCCACGGCGAACGTGTTGAAGAGGTTGTAGGCGACTCCAGCGGAGAAGAAGTAGTGCGCCGTCAGATGCGTCTGGAGGGGCAACCCCACCCCCAGCGACGCCTCCAGGTGTCCGCCCGGCTCGTACAGCCGATTGCGGACAACGACGTTGTCGAGGACGGCCTCGTCATCCTGCGCGGCGGCCCCAGTGGCCGCCAGCCAGATCAGCAGTGGAGCAAAGACGCGGAGCGTGCGTGCGTTCATGGTTCCTGCCCGGCCCAAGGGGATGGGCCGCCGTGTGCGGGAGTCCAAAGCCTCCCCCATCCAGGGCGCCTGCGTCACCCGACGCCAGGTGCCTTCGTGGCGCATCCATGTGCGCACGGCTTCCACTCACGACAAGCCACGGAACCCACGGGGCGGAATTATTTTCACCCTCGGGCAACCGCGCCGCCCACCGGTCAACGTTTCGGGGCGGAGAAACGCCCACGCCTGGGCACGACACAGGCCACGGCTTCCCACCGGGAGCACCCCCGTGCCCCTCCGGCCTCAGCGAAGCCCGCAAAAGAAAACGCCCCGCCCGGATGCCCGACGAATCGGGCCCGGAAGCGGGGCGTCAGGAGCGCTTCAGAAGAAGACGCTCAGCAGCGGATCAACCGCGGCGCGCGGCCTTGTGCTGCTCGCGCATCGCCACCTTGATGCTGGGGCGCAGGAAGACGATGGCGTTGTTGTGGCCGGGGACGGCGCCCTTGACCAGCACGAGGCCCTTCTCCAGATCCACTTCGACGACGGTCAGGTTCTGCGTGGTGACCTGCTCCACGCCGTAGTGACCCGGCATCTTCTTGTTGGGGTACACGCGGCCCGGCGTCTTACGCTGACCGATGGCGCCCGGGTGACGCTGATACTCGTGCGTGCCGTGCGTCTTGGTCTGCGAACCCTTGAAGCTCCAGCGGCGCATGACGCCGGAGAAGCCACGACCCTTGGTCACGCCCGTGACATCCACGAGCTGACCCTTGGAGAAGAGGTCCGCCTTGACGGCGTCGCCGACGTTGAAGGAGGTGGCCTCCTCCACCGTGACGCGGAACTCCTTCACGTGGCGGCGATACGGGACGTTGGCCTTCTTGAAGAAGCCCCGCTCGCACTTGTTCAGAATCTTCTCGCGAATCTCACCAAAGCCCAGGGTGACCGCGGAGTACTGATCCTTCTCCGGGGTACGCTTGCCCACGACCTGGCAGGTGCTCACGTCGATGACCGTCACGGGAACGAGGTTGCCCTCGTCATTGAACACCTGGGTCATCCCGATTTTCTTGCCAATCAGACCCTTCACGTCGTCCTCACACTGCCAGCGCGCGTAGGCGCGGAAAAACCCAATAAAATCAATGATCTGGCCCGCGAACTACACTGCGGTCCCCAGGAAGCGGCGCAATGTAGCAGACATACCCCCCACGTCAAGCACTACGGGCGGGGGGGTACCTCACTGAGCGCGATCAAGCCTTGGGTAGAAGGCCGCGAGCTGCGCGTCAGCGATGCGCTGAGCGTACACGTCCTCGCCCAGCAGGAACAGCGCTTGATCCAGATAATCCTCGGCCGCCTTCACCTGTTCCTCCAACGTGGCGATGGTTTGATCCACTTCCGCCATGCGCTGGTCGTGCTCGGCCAGCCGGGCCTCGGCCTCGTCCTCCATCTCCAACAGGCGCTTGTGCGCCAGGATGCCGGGGGCGCCGGGCTGACCGGGCTCCGGGGTGAGGGCGGTGGACAGCCGGAGGTCCAGGTCCTCGACTTCCCGGCCGAGCCGCATCTGGGTGAGGCGGTTCTTCTTGAGGTTGGTGCGCGCGACGTCGATGCGGGCGACGTCCTGTCGCGTCAGCTCCATGTCGGCGATCTTCTTCTCCAGCTTGATGAGGCCATCGGCGGCGTAGCGCAGCTCCGCGCGCCGGGTGGCGAGCGTCTTGCGCAGGTCGTTGACCTTGCCGTCGATGGCGTCCACCGCCTTCTTCCATTTGCGGACGATGGCCTGGTGGCCGACCTTCTCCGCTTCCTGCTCGTCGAGGAACGCCTGATAGGCGGCGTCCTCATCGTTCATCTCCTGCTCGAGCGCCGCCAGTTCGTCACGGCGCGCCACCACCGCTTCCTCCGCCTTGTAGACACGGTCCATGGAGCGGGGGCAGTTCGGCTTGCCCGGGAGCCTGTCCCGGGCGAGGTCGCCGAGCTGAAAGATGAGATCGTCGTAGCTCTCCTTCGCCATGGGCGGATTTCTACGCCCAACACGCGGGGACTGTCACCGGGAGAGCGAGCGCCCGACGCGCGTTTTCAGGAGTCGGCGGGCGCGGCGGCGGCGGTGGAGCTGGCCATGGTGGATGCGGCCAGGGCTCCTTCGGCCAGGGCGAGCAGCTCCCGGGCACGGTCCTGCTCCTCGGTGCGGTTGAGCTCGCAGACCCACGCCGAGGACAGGTCCGCCTGCTGCCGGGCCAGCTCGGCGGTCGTCTCGTAGCGCGCGGCGGACGCTCGGGCGAAGGCGCCCTCCCGCCGCAGCTCCAGGAGCGTGTCCGCGTCCAGCTCGATTTCCTCGGGGGGCACCGGCAGGGGCCCCCGTCCCAGCGCCGCCAGTCGCGCGAGCAGCCGCGAGGCGTGCGCCCGGCAGAACGCGGCGAGCACCATCAGCCTCGCGCGGACCCTGGCGTCCATGATCCGCTCGGCGAGCATCGTCATCCGCCGGGCGGAGACGACCTCCGCCTCCCACGCGGCCGCCAGTGCCGCGGCCAGCCGGGTATGCCTCGCACCCATCTACGTCCCCCGATCCCTACCCACTTCGAGCCCAACGTAGGGATGGGTGCCGCCGGATTCAACCGAGTGCGCGCTCGACCATCCAGTACCCACCAGCGGCGAGGATGCACACGGACAACACTCGCACCGCCCCGCGGTGCACCGCGGGCCTGCGCTGGAGCATGCGAAGAGGCGGCAGCAGCACCACGACAACCAGGGCCTGCCCCAGCTCCACGCCCAGGTTGAAGCCCACCAGCCCCTTCACCACCGAGTCCCCCAGGCCATAGCCCGCCAGCACGCTCGCGAAGCCGAAGCCGTGCACCAGCCCGAAGAGGAAGGTGATGAGCGCCCGGTGGCGGTGCTCGCGCAGCACCAGGTTCTCCACCGCCACATAGATGATGGACGCGGCGATGGCGGCCTCCACCCAGCGCACCCGATCTCCGTCGAGCACCACCCAGCCGAGCGCGGTGGCCCCCAGCGTGATCGAGTGCGCCACGGTGAAGGACGTCACCAGGAGCAGCACCCGCTTGAGCCCGCCTCCCACCAGCAGCACCGCGAGCAGGAAGGCGAGGTGGTCCACGCCCTCGAAGATGTGGCGCAGGCCCAGCCCCACCCAGCCGCCAAACCCGCTGACGGCCGACGAGGCCCCCTGCCCCGGCCCGGGAATGGCCAGCGACGGCTGCGCGGCGTCCGCGAAGAGCGCCCCGGGCATTTCCCCCTCCACCGCGCTGCCGAGGATGACCCGGTAGCCCGCGGGCAGCACCGACAGGACGGCGTAGCGCTGCTGGAGCGGCCCCTCCGGACACGTGAAGATCGCCGACAGCTCCACGAAGGTCTGCCGGAGGAGCGCCGCGTGGGACGTGCGCGCGCAGGGCTGGCCGCCGGCGGTGAGCGGCATCGCGTCCCACACGCCGACTTCCAGCGAGGGCCTGCGGGCGTCGAGATCCGCCTGGGACACCGTGCCGTCCCCGTCCGCGTCGGCCGGGACGAGCAGGCCCAGCGTGCCCGCGGTGAGGGTGACAACCTGGCGCACCTCGGCCTCGGCGGGCCCGGCGCGACGCACCTGGGTGTAGAGGATGTCGGCGTCGTGGGCGGAGGCGCCGCTCGGAAGCAGCAACAGGCCCGCGAGCAGCGCTCCCCAGGGAAACTTCGTCATGGCGCGCGAGCCTGCCGCCCCGGCGCGCCCGCGTCCACCGCACCCCGGTCTATTCCGGGATGATCTCCAGCTGGACCTGCTGCCGACCACTCAGGCCGCCATGCCGCGCGCCGCAGCGGGGACAGAAGATGAGCTGATCCCACTCCCAGAGCAGCTTCACGTCCTCCCCACAGCACAGCATGGGAATCACGCGCAGCAGCTCGTCCGGCTCCGGCTCCATGGGGCCCGGCAGTGACTCCGGCGCCACCGCGACGAACGTGGGACTGGGGTTGAGCGACAGCGTGCGCGAGACGTGCGCGAGCTGCTCGTAGCGGACGTGATTGGCCCACGCGCGCGCCACCGACTCCAGATGTGTCTGCTGCGCCGGGGTGAGGAAGCCGTCCGCCTCCGCGCGATGGCCACAGTAGGGGCAGCGCCACACGGGCAGCCCCTCCTCGCTCTCGTGCGCGTTCTCCAGCGCGAAGAACGCCTGCAGCTTGTGCAGCAGCGCGCGGGCGTCATGCGGGCCTGGCCGCGTCTTGAACGGGCGCATGCAGCTGGGGCACTCGCGGCGCGTGAAGCCCGCGGTGTCCCGAGGCAGCTCCACGCCCTCCGCCTCCAGGCCCTGGCCGCTCATGACAGCGCCGTCCGCCGGCCCCGCGACACCACGCCCACCACGAAGGCGAGCAGCGCGAAGAGCAGGAACAGGTGAACCCAATACCCCTCGGTGGAACCCGCGGTGAGCCCCAGCCCCCACAGCACCATCAGGATCATCCCTATCGTCCAGTACACGCGGCACCTCCCCTGTCCCCTACCCGGACCGGCGCAAGCTAGGAACGCGAATGCCCACCGGCAACCCAGGGCCGCCTCCCGTCCTTTTCACAGGAAGCAAAGTTCCCTGTCCGGGCATTTTTTCCGACCGGTGAGAAGCCGCTCACCCCGTGAGGCCGTCGGAGTTCCAAGAGATCTAAAGGAGATAGAGGCGCGCAACCCCCGCCAAGGGCGCTGGCATGGCGCCTGCTTGGGTGTCTCCCCGTCGGAGTCAACGCGAGTGAGTGACTCCGTGAGCGCTGTGGCACGGGTTGCTGGGG
>NZ_JABUMQ010000124.1:0-28739 GCF_013336645.1 Myxococcus sp. CA039A
CGCTGTCGCTCTCGCCCGGGGTGGCGCGGGGGCTGGGCTTCTCGCTGCTCGGGGTGTTGCTGGGCTACCTGGTGCTGTGCGCGCGGATGCGGCGGACGCTGAAGGTGGAGCGCCTGCATCTGGAGGTGTCGCTGCCCACGCTGAGACAGGCGTTGGAGCAGCTCGTGGTGTCGTGCCTGGACTGGTCGCTGGCGGCGATGGTGTTGTGGGTGTTGTTGCCGTCAGGGGTGGGGATTTCGCCGCCGAGCATGGTGGCGTTGTTCGCGGTCGCGCAGCTCGTGGGCATCGCGAGTCAGGTGCCCGGAGGGCTGGGCGTGTTCGACTCCATCATCCTGGCGGCGCTGACGCCGGAGGTGCCGGCGTCGATGGTGCTCGGCACGCTCGTGGTGTACCGCATCGTCTACTACCTGCTGCCCTTCGCGGTGGCGGTGGTGATGCTGCTGGGGCACGAGCTTTCGCAGCACCGTGGCCACCTGTCGGAGCTGCGAGCGCGGCTGGGACGGCGACGACAGGAGGGGTGAAGGAGGACGCTCAGCTCGCGGGGCTGGCATCCGCTAGCGAAGGTCCGCGAGGATGTGGCGATGCGATTCCTCGGGTGCGCTGTGCTCCTGCTCTTCTTCTCGGCGTGTGCGACGTCGGCACCGGGTCCAGGAGCGCGCGTGCCCCCGAGCCGGCGGGTCGCCAATCTCCAGAGAGCGGCAAATCTGCCGTGGACGGACGGAGGAAAGTGCGCCGTCCATCAGGCCTCCCAGCCATGGCCCGTACTGGCGGAGCGGTGCTTCCAGGCACTCGACCATGATCGGGTCCGGTTCAATGACCCCACGGGCAGGTGCTCCGTTGCCTCGGTGGGCATGGCTGTCATGGGAACCGGACTCTGTGTCCTTGCGGCGCCGGAAATCATCGCGGGTGCTGTGCTTGTCGTTGGCGTCTTGGTGGTGGGAGTCGCCATCAAAGAGGCGCTGGATGCATATGCCCTGAGCGGGAGTCGCCCCGCGGAGGAAGAGGTCACACTCCTCGCGAAGCCCGCCTCGCGGGAGTCCTCCTCGAATCGAAAGCCCCAACCCGAGCCAGCAGGGCAGGACTGGTTTTCTCCAACACCGCCCGATTCCCCTGAGAAAGAGCGCCACCCCCGGTGCGAGCCCGTCCCGGTGCCGCACCTTGGCGGAGATGCAGCGCATGACAGGTGCGCCGACCAGTTCCCTCCGAACCGTTTCCCCGGCAAGGACGTGCTCGTGAAGGGCAAGCGCTTCGACGCGCTGCAGGTCGGCGTGCGTGTGCTGTGGGAAATCAAGACCGACCAATTCGACACGTACTCTGATTTCCTTCAGGGGCAGGTGGTCCGGCAGCAGGTGGCGACGATGCGAGAAGAGCGAAGCATCGCGACCGAGTGCGGATATGGCTTCGTGGTTGGGGTGAGCACCGAAGCCCACAAGGAAGCACTGGTGGAAGAAGAAGCAACTCTCAACATCGTCGTCACGGGATGCAAGCGGTGACAACTCGAAGAAGGCTCGGCATCGCCGTCTACGCGCCAGCGCTCACGAACAGTGACGGCCGCGTGCTCGCGGTCATCCAAGGCATGGAACGGGCTCTGCTCGGCTTGCGTCTGGAGTGGAAGGTCTCCGAAGACGGGCACCCCATCGCCTTGCCTGCGCGCGACACATGGCTCGCTGAGGAGATGAGGGACGGGGGATTCCCTCTCGTGTGCAACGGTGACGAGCGCTACCCCGTGATGGTTCATGGACTGCAAACACCTGGGAGTCAGGCGCCGGGCGGTCAGCCGATGCTCGATGTCCATGCAAAGCTGCCGCTGGATGAGGCCATGACCGCGGTGGCGCCGGGTGTGCTTGAAGGCGTGGCGGAGGGCGCCCGCGCGTACTGGGGGCATGCGACGCCGTCCAAAGCGGCGGCGCAGATCGCTGGGCAGACGGTTGACCCGGTGCACAAGCCTGGGGTTCCGCCCCGAGGGCTCCCAGTACTCAAATTCCCTGAGAGAATCCGCTCGCCGGAGATTCCCCATCGCTTGGGGTGGCTGAACTATTGGTCGGCTGCTGCTGCCCGAGCCATCGGGTTTCCGGATGCCTCGCGCGACGCCGAACTGCTCACGCGAGCGCGTGGAACTCCATCGGGCGGGTGGGTCGTACAGCTCACGGACGCGCCGCTCGACCTGGATGACCCCGCCCATCTGGACGTGCTCCTGCGGACCTATGAACGGTTCCCGGAGATTGGTGGTCGCTCAGTTCCTTGACCTTCGTGAACAGGGGCTCCGCGCGCGTGTTGTGCCGGCCTTCGTTTCCTGCTTCCGTGGCTCCCTCGATGCGAGTCCATCAAACGGCGTGGGTGTCGGCGCTCTGTGTCCTGGGCATGGGGCTGGGCAATGGCTGTAGCTGTGGCCCCGCGCAGCGGCGCATCACCCCCGAGGGCGCGCCGACGCGGAAGGTCGCGCACATCGTCCAGGAGTATCCGCACTCGACGGACGCCTTCACGCAGGGCCTCGTCTTCCACCAGGGCCGCTTGTTCGAAAGCACCGGCAACCAGGGCACGCTGCGCGAACTCTCCCTGGAGTCCGCCACGCCGCTGTGGATGGAGCCGCTGGGCAACATCTTCACGGAGGGCCTCGCCAGTGACGGCGAGCGTCTCTACCAGCTCACCTGGACCGAGGGTCTGCTCTACACGTGGAGCGGCCTGCCCCCCACGCGTGAGCGCACCACGCGTTACTCCGGTGACGGCTGGGGCCTGTGCTACTGGCAGGGCCGCCTGGTCCGCAGCGACGGCACCTCCATGCTGACCTTCCACGCACCCGACACCTTCGAGCCCGTGGGCTCCGTGGAAGTCACCCTGCAAGGCCTCCCCCAGGACCAGCTCAACGAACTCGAGTGCGCCAACGGCGTCATCTACGCCAACGTCTGGCACTCCTCGAGCGTGCTGGAAATCGACCCCGCCACGGGCCACGTCACCGCCATCATCGACGCCTCCGCCCTGTCGCGCGCCGTGTCTCCCCAGCTGAACAGCCGCGAGGCCGTCCTCAACGGCATCGCGGTGGAGCCCGGCACCGGCCGCATGCTGATGACCGGCAAGCTCTGGCCGAAGCTCTTCGAAGTGCGCCTGGAAACCGTCGACTGACGCTCAGGGCTTCTTCGCCTCGTCGTCGCGCTCCAGCTTCCGGTACAGCGTCTTCCGGTCCACGCCGAGGATGCGCGCCGCCAGCGTCCGACTGCCACCCACCGCCTCCAGCACGCGGTGGATGTAGCGCCGCTCCAGCTCCTCCAGCGTCACCAGCTCCGACGGGTCCGTGTTCTCCGGCACCACCTTCGGCTGGCTGTAGTTCCGGATGCGCTCGGGCAGGTCATCCACCGTGAGCTGCTCGAACGACGTGAGCGCCACCGCGCGCTCCATGCAGTTCTGCAGCTCCCGCACGTTCCCCGGCCACCCATAGGCCAACAGCCGCTGCGCCGCCGCCGGAGACAGTCCCACCACGCGCTTGTTGTTGCGCGCCGCGAACTGCTCGATGAAACGCTGCGACAACAGCAGCACGTCATTGCCCCGCGCCCGCAGCGGAGGCAGCTCCACGCCGATGACGTTGAGCCGGTAGTACAGGTCCTCGCGGAACCGGCCCTCCTCCACCGCCAGCTCCAAGTCCCGATTCGTCGCCGCCACGATGCGCGCGTCGAACGGCACCTCCGTGTCCCCACCCACCGGCCGCACCACTCGCTCCTGGAGCGCGCGCAAGAGCTTGGGCTGGAGTGTGAGCGGCAATTCACCCACTTCATCCAGGAACAGCGTGCCGCCATTGGCCTGGACGAAGAGGCCCGTGCGCGTCGCCTTGGCGTCCGTGAAGGCGCCCTTGGCGTGGCCGAACAGCTCGCTCTCCAGCAGCGCCTCCGGCATCGCCGCGCAGTTGAGCGCCACGAACGGCCCCGCCGAGCGACGCCCCCGCGTGTGCACCGCGCGCGCGGCCACTTCCTTGCCCGTGCCGCTCTCGCCGGTAATCAGCACCGTGGAGTCCAGGTCCGCCACCCGGTCGATGAGCGCATAGGCCTGCTGCATGGCGGGGCTCTCGCCCACCACCGCGCCGCTGTCCTGCTGCCGTCCCAGCTCCTGCCGCAGCCGGCGCACCTCGTCGCGCAGGGCCCGGTGCTGCACCGCGCGCTCCAGCACCAGCACCAGCGCGTCCAGGTCGATGGGCTTGGTGACGAAGTCGTACGCCCCCGCGCGGATGGCGGCGACGGCCGTCTCCAGGCTCCCGAACGCCGTCAACACGATGACGGGGATGTCCGGCCGGTTGAGGACGATGCGCTCGCACAGCGCCAGCCCATCCATCCCGGGCATGCGCAGGTCCGTCAACACCACGTCGAAGTCCTCGCCGGACAGTCGCGCCAGCGCCTCGTCGGCGGACCCGAGCGCCACGGGCGTGTAGCCCCGACGGGTCAACCCCTTCTCCAACATGGCGCGCATCTCGCGCTCGTCCTCGACCATCAGGACGCGGCCTGGCATGTGTCCCCTCCGCTCGGCAGGTAGATGGAGAAGCAGCTACCGCGTCCCAGCTCGCTGCGCACGGCAATCCAGCCGCCATGGTCTCTGACAAGACCATACGAGACGGACAGCCCCAGCCCCGTGCCCTCGCCCACGTCCTTCGTGGTGAAGAAGGGCTCGAAGACATGGCCCAGCACGTCCGGGGGGATTCCGCCGCCCTCGTCCTCCACGTCCACCCGCACGTAGCTGCTCTCCGCGCCCCCTACGTCAGTGGGCGGTGTGGCGCGGGTGCGCGTCGCGTGGATGCGCACCGTTCCGGGCTTGTTCATCGCCTGCAGCGCGTTCATCACCAGGTTCGTCAGCACCTGCTGCACCTGTCCTCCATCGGCCTCCAGCATGACACCCGGGGGCACGTCGTCCACCAGGGTGATGCTCTTCTTGGAGGCCATGGGCTTGAGCAGCGACAGCGAGCGGTCCACCAGCTCCCGCACGTCCTCCGGGGCCCGGTGGGGCGCGCGGCGCCGCGCGAAGTCGAGCAGCTGCCGGATGATGCCCGTCATGTGCTGGGCCTGCTGGCTGATGATGCGAGCGCACTCGCCCACCTCCTCGCCCTCCGCTTCGCCCGAGGAAATCATCTTCGAGCGGCCCATCACCACGTTGAGCGGCGTACCCAGCTCGTGCGCCACGCCGGAGGCGAGCTTGCCCACGGTGGTGAGTCGGTCCGCGTGGCGCAGGTGCTCCACCGCGGACAGGCGCGCGACAGTCTCCGAGGACAGGCGGGAGCGCGTCTCCTCCAACTGCTCGCCCATGCGGTTCATCGCGTTGGCCAGCATGGTGATTTCATCACCCCGGCGCCGGGTCGGCAGCCGCACGCGGGCCGTCAAGTCGCCCTGGCCGAAGCGGTTCGCCAGTTGGACCAGCTCGTCCACGGGCTCGCCGACGAGCTTGCGGCCCATGGCCATGGCGGCGATGAAGAAGGCGAAGGTGATGGTGCCGGTGGCGACGATGGTGCCCACCACCGTGACGAAGACGTGCTGGCGCTCCTCGCCCAGCGACTCGGTGATTTCGATGGCGCCAAAGCGCTGGCCCCGGCCGATGAAGACCGGCGTGTAGGAGTGCAGCAGGCCAGGGTCCGGGCTCGGGTCCACCATGGAGCCGTCCTTCCCCTGGCGCAGCGTGGCCAGCAGGCGCGGCGGGAATCCGACGAGCGACGGAGTCCCCGGGCCACCATCCAGCCAGACCCAGCGCAGGTGGACCTGCCCCTGGTAGCTGTTGGACTGGTTCAGGATGGTGAGGGCTTCACGCTCACCGGCGAGCTGCCACGCCTTGCCGATGGCTCCGGCGAGCGTGTGACCGAGCAGCTGGTGGTCGTGTTGCATGTCCAGCGCCGAGCGCTCCAGCTCACGGCGAACCTGGATGACCTGCAGCCCGGCGATGACAGCCACGGCGAGCAGGACGAGGGCGAGGGTGAACTTGCGAGCGAGTTTCACGGGAGGTCGAGGCTATTCCGGTCCATGCACCTTGGAGGGGTCGAATACGCATGGACCGGAAGGAAGTACTCACAACGTACCGCGAGTGCCGCGAGAAGAGAGCAGTGCGTCGTGCCGGAGTCCTTGGAGGGAGTGGGAGCGACCTTCGTGCGTCACACGGAGGTCTAGAGCATCCGCCATGCCAGGGCGGTGCTCGGAGCGGCTTGCCTCGGAGGAGGGTGTCTCGGCGGGGCGGGATGACCCGCCGAGACCGGGGCACATTGCCCCGTGGGGGCGAAGTGCCCCCGCCTCAGAACCCCTTGGGCAGGGCCACCACGTCGCTGACCAGCGAGAAGCCACTCGCGGGGCAGGCGGCGATGGCGGGCTCCGACGTGTCGAGGAGTCCCCTGCGCTCGACGAGCGTGCTGCCCACGACCTCGTGGACGAAGATGCGCCCGCCGTTGGTGTCGCCCAGGTAGGTGCGATTGCCCACCACGGCGAAGCGGCCGGCGGCCGGAATCGGACAGGAGCCGATGCCCGGCGAGCACTGGATGGGCGCGGTGGACACCACGCGGTCCTGCGCGTCGAGGAGCACCAGCGCCGAGCGCTCCACGGACAGCAGCTTGAAGTTGGTGTCATAGACGGCCTTGCCGCCGCAGCTCACGAGGAGTTGCTCGCCCACGGGAGCCACGGAGCCCGGGTTGAGGCAGCCGTCGCCCAGGTCGATGAGGTCCACCGCGCGGCTCGTCGGGTCGATGCGTGCGAGCAGGCCAGGCCCGCCGGGGCTGTACGTGACGGGGTTCAGGTTGTTGAGGGTGACGTACAGCTTGCCGTGGTGTTCGGTGATGCCGGTGGGCGTGGACAGCGTCGTGTTGTCGGGGAAGGGCTTCAGCGCGGCCCCCGAGGGCAGCACGATGGTGTCCACCACGGCGGGTTCGTTGTTGGCCAGCGAGACGCGCACCACACGGCCCCCGGCGGACGGGTCTCCCAACAGGTTGCCGTAGAGCGTGACCCAGAGGTCGTGGGTGCCCGTCCTCGTCATGGCGAAGGGATTGGTGTTCGCGCCGAAGCTCACGCTCGCGACGTTGGTGAAGGTGATGCCGTTGGGGAAGCGGGAGCCCGGGGGGCCGGGAGGCAGGGGGTCTCCTTCGCGACGGAGCACCTGGAGCGTGTTGTCGGACGAGTTGAGGATGTAGACGTACGGGTCCTGGACCAGGACCTGGTTGGGAGCGCGGCCCGTGTCGTTGCTCGCGGGCAACACGCCGTAGTCGCTCAGTCGCGCCTGGACGAGCTTGCGCGTGGAGTCGAGCACCAGCAGCACGTCCAGCATCCGCGCCGCGCTCTGCGGAGACGAGGCCACCAGGGTGTTCGGGCCCTTGAAGTCCGAGCCGGACTGGATGCCCACCACCTGCCCGGTGTTGAAGCACGTGGCCACCACGTCATAGGTGCACACGCTGCCCCGGCAACTGCGGGCGTCTCCGCAGACGTTGCCGCAGGCGCCACAGTTGTTGGGGTCGGCCTCCCCGTTGATGCACGCGTTGCCGCACTGAAGCATGCCCCCGGCGCAGCTCCCCTGGCAGTCGCCGTTCATGCACACCTCGAAGGGTTGGCAAACCTTGCCGCCTTCACCCGCGCAGCCGCCGCAATGCTGGGGCGAGGACTGGGTATCGACACAGGCGCCGCCGCAGGCCGTGGCGCCCTGCTGACAGCGGCACGCGCTCTGCGCGCAGAGCTGTCCGGTGCCGCAGGTGTTGCCACACTCGCCGCAGTTCGCGGACTCGCTGGTGAGGTCCACGCAGGTGTCCCCGCAGCGGGAGAGTCCCTCGCTACAGACGACGCCTTCGTCGGGGCAGCCCGTCAGCAGCAGGCACGACAACAATGAGACCAGGGCAGCGAGGTGTCGCCCGGGAGGAAGTGACGCGGCATTCATGGGGTGTCCGCCTTTCGATGCGAAGAGGGAGAAACGTCGAGTGCCATCGCCACGGAGGCGAGCACGGCGCGGCCCGGCAGGGGATAGCCGTCGAAGTCCTCGACGAAGGTGTCGAAGACGTTCTTGAAGTCGACGGAGAACGTCAGCGCGGGCCTGCGCCCCACCGTGCTGGACACCCCCGCATGCAGCAGGGCACGCGCTGGCAGCAGCAGCTCTCCGGTGCGGTTGCGCAGTTGCGAGGACTGGGCCCGCAGCTCCACGCGTCCCGTCAGCCACGAGGGGCCCGCGGCCACGCGCGCGGACAGCGTGTGGCGCGGGCGGAGCGGTATCTCCTTGAGGTAGTAGCGCGGGTCATCCCGGAGGTTGCGGGAGACGAGGAGCGTGTACGCCAGGGAGCCGGACAGGAACGACGTGGGCCGCGCCTCCGCGTCCACTTCCAGCCCCGAGACTCGCGCCGAGGCGAAGTTGAAGGGCTTGGCGGCGAACGGGGGATACGCCTCGTAGGCGATGAGGTCTTCGTAGAGGCTGTGGAACCCTCCCACGGACACGAGCGAGCGCTCCGTGCGGTGCGCCACGGCCACGTCCGCGGACACGGCCCGCTCGGCGCGCAGGTCCGCGTTGGGCAGCAGTGTGCCCTGGCGCACGTACAGCTCCAGCAACGAAGGCGCGCGGTGGGCCTGGCCCACGTTGGCGCGCAGCTCCAGGCGCGCGGGCAGGGACACCCGGGCACCCAACTTGGGTGACCACAGCGTGTACGGGCCCACGCGCTCCAGTCGCAGCGAGGGAGTCACGTGAAGGCGCCCCGAGAGGAGTGCGACGTCATCCATCGCCATGACGCTGGCGCGCAGCCAGGAGGTCCGCTCTTCCGTCGGCGTGGCGACACCGTTCGTGGACAGGCCCTCTCCGCCCACGCTCGCCAGCGCGGAAACGACGTGCCAGTCACCCAGGGGCAGCCGTCCCTCGAACTCACCTCCGCCGGCTCGCAGCACCTGCACGCCCTGTTGTGACACCGGGCCGCCCGTCAGCTCCAGGCGCTCCTGCCGGAAGTGCGCGCGCGCCGACACATCGACGCGGTTCGCGAGTGAGCCGAGCACGCGCAGGCTCAGCACGCCCCGGCGGCTGGACTGCCGCGCATCCGCGACGGGGTTCTGCGCCGTGCCCGCGAGCCCGCGTCCTTCCAGCGAGCCCTCGCCCATCGCGTCCACCACCACGCCCGGGGCCAGTCGGTGCCGCACGCGCAGCAATGCCCCCGCGCCGCGTGCATCGTTGTTGTCACGTCGCCGCGTCTCGGGCGCGTCTCCCGGCAACGTGGGCGTGGTGTCGAAGGGGTAGGAGAAGCCGCCGGAGGAGGTGCCTCCGTGCACGAGCAGGAGCAGCTCACTGTCCAGCAGCGGGCCGGTGGCGGCGAGCCAGCCCGTCGCGGTGTCCCAGCTCCCATAGCTCACTTCGCCGGACAGGCTCAGCGTGTCGCCGGGACTTCGGGTGACGATGTTCACCACGCCGCCGAGTCCACCGCTGCCGTAGCGCGCGCCCGCGCTTCCGCGCAGCACCTCGAACTCGCGTGCGAGCGCCAGGGGGATGCGCGACAGGTCCGCGCTGCCCCCCGCGCCATTGAGGGGAATGCCGTCGAGCAGCACCAGCGTCCCGTTCGACGAGGCTCCCCGGACGACCAGGCTCTTGCTCTGTCCGTACCCGCCAGACTCCTGGATGGCGACACCCGGTGAGGTGGCGAGCACCTCGGCGGTGTCGCGGGCCGTGCCGCCGCGCTCCTCCACGGAGATGACGGTGACGACGCTGCTGGGGTCTCGTTGCGACGCGCGGTCCATCGGCTCGGGGTCGGGCACCTTGCCCACCACGTCGATGACCTCGGACATGGGAGGTGTTCCCGCGTCCTCGGTGGACTGGGCCCATGCCGGCGCGCACGCCAGCAGCGCCAGACTCAAGAGCCACCGCGTGAGTGCCGTCTTCACGCTCCTGTACCGGGAGCGAGTCCCGGACCGAAGCCGAGGATGGAGGCGCGGCGCAACGAGCCGAGCATCCGCAGCAGTCGCGCTTCGTCCAGCGTGGAGTCCTCGCGAGAGGCGCGCTCCAGCAACTTCCAGCCCGTCATTCCGGGCTCGACCTTCGTCACCAGCTCCGAGAGCGTGAGGGAGACGAGCTGGAGCACCGTGCCCCACGGTGTCCGCACGCGGAACGCGCCACAATGTCTCCACCCGCCGGTCATCTGGCGCGCATCCTCCAGGGCGCGACCTTCCGCGTCCAGAGCGAAGCCCAGGGGCTCCTTCAACAGGTGCCGCAGGTCCGTTTCACCCGTGAATCCGGAGGGCTCGGGCGCCAGTCGCTCTCCGAGCACGAGCAACTCCAGGTCCAGCAGTGAAGCGTAGGCCGCCTGCTTCAGCACCAGGTGCTCACCGAGCACGCAGCCGTCGAGCCCCGTGGACAGCAGACACCAGAGGGCGTCCTCGGGTGTCTCGACGATGGGCTCTCCCGCGACGTTGAAGGAGGTGTTGAGCAGGACGGGCACGCCGGTGCGCGCATGGAACGCCGAGAGCAGCGCGTGCAACAGCGGGATGTGCTCCGCGCGGACCGTCTGGACGCGGCCCGTGCCGTTGACGTGGGCGACGGCGGGGACGCGATGACGCTGGGCCTCGCGAAAGCGCCACACCCGGAGCATGAAGGGACTGTCGTCGGAGGCTGTGTCGTCGAGGTCGAACCACTCGCGTGCATGCTCCGCGAGGATGGCGGGCGCGAAGGGACGGAAGGCCTCGCGGAACTTCACCCGGCTGTTGAGGACGTCCTTCATGTCGCCGGGACGTGGGTCGCAGAGAATGCTCCGCTGCCCGAGCGCGCGAGGGCCCAGCTCCGAGCCTCCCTGGAACCACCCGAGCATCTTTCCTTCCACCAGCAGGTCGGCAACGGCGGGCACCACCGAGGGCAACCGACGTGACACGACAGCGGGCGTCGCCTGGATGGCGCGGTCCACCCATGCGGAGGGATACGTCCTGCCCACGCTGTCCTGCTGGAGCCGTCGAGTCGACTGTCGCCCTGTCAGGTGCCAGAGCCCGTGATACGCCGCGCCCAGGGCCGTGCCGCTGTCCTCGGCGGCGGGCATGACGTAGACGTCGCGGAAGCCCGCCTCCGTGAAGAGCCGCTCGTTCGCCACGCTGTTGAGCGCGACACCGCCCGCGTAGCAGATCCTTTCGCAGGACGTGCTCGCGCGAAGGCGTCGGACGATTTGCAGCAGCCCTGCTTCCAGCGCCGCCTGGGCGGAGGCCGCCAGGTTCCGGTACTCCTCCTGGCGCGCGGGCCATCGCTCGTTGTGTGAGAAGCGCCGAGGCACGGCGTCGGAGAAGACGAACCGTCCATCGACGATGGTGAAGAAGTCGGTGATGGGGATGTCGGGCACGCCGTAGGGCGCCAGCCCCATGACCTTGCCCGGACCTTCGAGCACGTCGGAGAAGAGCTGTCGCCCGACGGCGGAGTACAAGCCGCCGAGGCTGCCGAAGCGCGGCATCCCCTGGAAGCGCTCCAGCTCCGCGGAGGCGGTGACCTCCAGGAAGGTCCCCAGGTGCTTCTCCAGCGGGACGAAGCCGTCGCGCGCCGCGCGGTAGACGGAGAGCGTCTCTTCTCCTCGCCGCTCGGAGACGACCGCCGCCAGCTCCGTTTCGGACAGGTCCTGGACGTTGGAGCCGAAGCCGTCGGCGACGAGCACGAGGGCCTCATCGAAGCCGGACGTGGCGAAGGCGCCGACGGCGTGTCCCAGGTGATGCGAGAGGGTGAGCGAGGGCACCCCCGTCCTGGCGAGGGCGAGGTCGGGGTTGGCCCGCACGTCGAAGAGGGGTCCGCGAGGTCCCATCAGCGAGCAGCACGCGACGAGGCTCAAGTCCTCGGGTTGGATTCCCGCGTGCTCCAGGCAGTAGCGCACCGACAGTGACGCGAGGCCGCCAGGAATCCACGCCCGCTTGCGTCGCAGCAGGCGTTCTTCCTGGATGGCCACGACCAGCTCGTCGCCGCGCAGCAGACACGCGGCGCCGTTGTGGTTCGACGCGCCAATGCCCAGCACCCACGGAGCGCTGTGGCCTGACATGGCGGTGCCTCAGTTCGCCGGGGCGGGCTCGGGCCTCAAGGAAGGAGCCTGGGGCGGAGCCACCTTGGGGGCCGCCTGCTTGCGAGGCGCGGGAGCGGCGGGCGCGGGCGCGGCGACGTTGAAGAGGTTGACGAGCACGCCCACGGCCGCGAGCTGGGACGTGGTCGGGTTGTAGTCAATGGCCTCGCCGATGGGGAAGTCCACGGAGCTGGAGGCCTGGACCTGGAGCTGGCCGTCGGGGGTGACGAGGACGGTCCACAAGAGGCCCTCCTGCGTGGTGGCGAAGACATACGGCTGGCCGCCGACGCGGGCCATGGCGGCGCGGAACGCGAAGGACTGGGGCAGGGCCAGGTTCTGCTTCAGGTCCACGGAGCCCTGGGATTGGAACTCGGCGGGGCGGACGCGGAAGAGCCACGTGTTCTTGTCCGCCGGGCCCACGGAGCAGGCCACGGCGACCAGGTGGTCATCGAGGATGGCCAGGCCGTTGATGCCGCGCTGGGCGGCCGGGTTGTAGCGCTTGCGGGCGAGCACGTTGCCCTGGGGGAGCTGGAGCATCACCAGGTCTCCGTCCTCGGCGCCGGTGATGACGATGCCGTCGGGCCACGCGACGATGTCGCGCACGTTCCAGAGCTGGAAGGGGCTGGGGATGGGATCGGGAGAGCGGACGTTGAGCTTCTTCAGCACCGCGAGCTGGCGGCCGTTGCGCGAGACGTTCCAGATGAGGACGAAGCCATTCTCATGGCCCGTCACCAGATACTCGCGATTCGCGTGGACGACGAAGACGCCGCTGTTGGCGGTGCCCACGTCCGCGTCGTAGGCGAAGTTCTCGAAGCGGAACGCGCGAGGAAGCCTGTCCAGGTGCGCGGGCTCCGCGTCCTCTTGCAGCGCGGTATCCCGCTCGCGCCAGAGGGTGATGGTGGTGCTGTCATTGGAGGTGACGAAGGTCCGCTCGTCGCGGACGGCCATCATCTCCACGCCCCGGTTGGCGGGGGTGCGCAGCACATCGGTGAGCATGGGTCCCCACTCGGTGGGGCCCGGAGGGCGGAAGAACGTCATGGAGCCATCCAGACGTCCGACGATGAATCGGCCCGAGTCCAACCATTGCAACTGCTGCGTGTAGGGATACGTGGTGCCCACGGGTGTGAGCACCTGGGCGGCGAGGTTGCTGTCGGCGGTGCCGGCCTGTTCCTGGGCCTGGGCGTCGTGCTGACAGGCCATGACAAACAGCAGCACCAGTCGTGGCAGGACGCGAACGAATCCATCGAGCTTCATGTTGAGCCTCCTCCTACATGCGCTTCAGTCGGGAATCCCCAAGCGCCCCCCTCGGCAGGATGGAGTCAGGCAAACGTTGTCATGTGCTCGGCCAAGGCGGCTGCGAGGCGATTATAACTTTCCTCCCGACGGGTGTCATGGTTGCACAGGGGCGCTGTCAGGACTGGCAATCCCTTGCGCTGGCGCAACGTGTTGATGAATGCCCGACTGAGTCGGGGATTCTTGAACAGGTCATGGATGAACGTGCCAAAGATGGGCAGTCGCTCATGCACGGCGCCATCGACTCCGCCCGCATGGGCGTACAGCGGCCTCGCGCTCGCATACCTGACGAGTCCGGAGTGAATCTCATACCCTGACACCTCGCCCGCGCTCGCGAAGGGATTGTCGGGCGTCGGCGTGTAGTGACGATTGAAGACCGTCTTGCCAGGGAGGAACTCCACGTCGATGTCCAACAACCCCAGCCCCGTGGTGCTGCCGTGCTCGGACTCGCGGCGGCCCTCGTCGAGCAACTCGCGCCCCAGCATCTGAAAGCCCCCGCAGATGCCGACGATGGGCGTGGTGGTGCTCAAGTCCTGGAGCACCCGCTCGAAGCCGATGCGCCGCAGGTGGAGCAGGTCTCCCACCGTGTTCTTGGTGCCGGGAACGATGATGGCGTCCGGCGCGCCAAGCTGGTCCACGGAGCGCACGAAGCGCACGCGCACGTGGGGCTCCTCCTGGAGATAGTCGAAGTCTGTGCTGTTGGAGATGTGCGGCAGATAGAGCACCGCCACGTCGATTTCAGGCGCGCCGTGCATCCGGGGCTGGACGCGGTCCTCTTCCTCCAGCGCCAGGGAGAGGTAGGGCATCACCCCGACGACGGGCCGCTTCGCGTGGTGCTCGATGAAGTCGACGGCGGGCTGGAGGACCTGCCGGTCTCCTCGGAACTTGTTGATGATGAACCCGGCGATGCGCTCGCAGTCCTCGGGCGCCACCAGCTCCAGCACCCGCAGCGTGCCGAGCAGCTCCGCCGCGATGCCGCCCTTGTCGATGTCCACCGCCAGGTACACGCGCGCGTCCAGCCGATGGGCCACCTCCATGTTCACCACGTCGAACGGACGCAGGTTGGGCTCCGCGCAGCTCCCCGCGCCTTCCGCGATGACCAGGTCGTAGTGCCGCGTCAGGTGGTCGATGGACTCCTGGATGGCGGACAGCTTGAGCGCGCGGTGCGTGTCGGAGAGGAAGTACTCGCGCGCGTCGACGTCCTGGTGCGGCCGGCCGTGGATGATGAGCTGGCTGACGCTGTCCGACTTGGGCTTGAGCAGCAGCGGGTTCATGTGGACGATGGGCCGCTGCCTCGCCGCGAAGGACTGCACCGCCGTGGCCCGGGCGATTTCCTCGTTCTCCTCCGTGACGAAGGAGTTGAGGGACATGTTCTGCGACTTGAAGGGGGCCACGCGCAGCCCTTTGTTTGCGTACAGACGGCACAGGCCGGCGACCAGCGTGGTCTTCCCCACGTGGGAGCCCGTGCCTTGAATCATGAGGTGAGGGTGCTTCGGCATGGCGGGCCTCCTGGCGCGCGTGCACTATAAGGCGTCAACCTCTCACGGGTTCCCTGCTGCTCATGTCCGTCGCGCGCTCCCTCTCCCTGCTCGTCGTCTCCCTCACGCTCCTCGTCGGCTGCCAGCGCTCCGCGCCGGCTCCGGAGGCGGGGACGCGGCGAATCGTCTCGCTGTCTCCCGGAATCACGGAGACGCTCTACGCGCTGGGTGCGGGTGAGCAGGTGGTGGGCCTCTCCGACTGGGCCTCCTGGCCCTCCGAGACGGCATCCGTGCCCAAGGTGGGCTCCACGCTGTCGCCCAACTACGAGGCCATTGCCCGCCTCAAGCCCACCCTCATCATCGATGAGCAGGTGAAGCAGGCCCCCGCGGGCTCGCTGTCCGCGCTCGCCCCGGTGAAGGTGCTGCCCTGGCTCTCCGTCGACGATGTGGCGAACGGGATTCGCGAGCTGGGCCGCCAGACGGGGCGCGAGGACGCGGCCACGAAGCTCGCCCAGAAGGTGGAGACGACGCTGAAGCGCAAGCCCCCGCCGGACGCGCCCCGGGTGCTCCTGGTGATTGGCGACCCGGAGGCCGCGCTCACCAGCATCTGGTACATCCGCAAGGGCTCGCTTCACGGTGCGGCCCTGGAAGCGGCGGGCGCGCGCAACGCCGTCGCCGAGGACCCCGCGGGCCCGCCCAACGTCTCCGTCGAGCAGCTCATGACGTTGGACCCGGACATCATCCTGGTGCTGGTGGAGGGCCCCCGCCTGACGCCGGAAGAGGAGGCGCGACAGCTCGCCCCGTGGAAGCAACTGACGGTGCTGCGCGCGGTGAAGCAGGGGCGGGTGAAGCTGGTCGCGGGCCCGGGCGTGCAGTCCACCGGCCCGCGCATCCTGGACGTGGTGGAGCAGCTCCAGGCCGCGCTGCGCTTCGACACGAAGACCCCATGACGTCTCTTCTGGAGGTCTCCGGGGCGACGGTGCGCAAGGGCGAGCGGGCGTTGCTGGAGGATGTGTCCCTCCGCGTCGCACCGGGAGATTTCGTCGCCGTGGTCGGACCCAATGGCGCGGGCAAGACGACGCTGATGCGCGTGGCGCTCGGCCTTCAGCGCCCCGACGCGGGCCGAGTCACCGTGAATGGCCGCGACGTGGGAGCCCTCTCCCCCCGGGAGCGCGCCGCGTTCCTCGCGTGGCTGCCCCAGCGCGTCCAGGTGTCCGAGCCCATCACCGCGCTGGAGCACGTGGCCGCCGCGCGCTACCGCTTCAAGGAGTCCCACCGTCGCTCGGAGGAATCCGCGCTCGTGGCGCTCGCCCGCGTGCAGGCGGAAGCCCTCGCCTCGCGGCCCATCACCGAGCTGTCCGGCGGAGAGCAGCAGCGCGTCGCGGTGGCGGCGCTGCTCGCGCAGGAAGCGCCCCTGGTGCTGCTGGACGAACCCGCCAACTTCCTGGACCCGGCCCAGCAGTTGGAGCTGTATGCGCTCGTGGGGCAGATGTGGCGCTCGGGGCTGGGCGTGCTGTGCATCACTCACGACATCAACGTGCTCGCCCATGCGATGCGCGCGGGCAGCGAGGGACGGATTCGGGTGCTGGGCTTGTCGAAGGGCCGCGTCGCCTTCGAATCGCACTACGACGCCCCGGACCTGGGGGAGCACCTGGGCCGGGTGTTCTCCGTGCGGATGCGAGGCGTCGAAGTCGAGAACCGCCGGGTCTTCGTGGGCATGTCCCTGGAGCGTGGGGAATGAGGACGCGACTGGTGGTGATGCTGGCGGTGTGCGCGCTCGTGGTCGCCGTGGCGCCCTTCGTCGGGCCGCCCATGCCTCCGGACGCGCGCGACTTCATCCTCTGGCAGTTGCGCATCCCCCGGACGTTGATGGCGCTGGTGGTGGGAGGCACGCTGTCGCTGGTGGGCGCGGTGTATCAGTCCCTCTTCTCCAACCCGCTCGCCGCGCCGAGCACCATTGGCACCACGGCCGGCGCCACGCTGGGCGCGCTGGTGGCCATCGTCCTGGGCGCGCGCACCGCGCTGTGGGGCCTGCCGCTCATCACCGGCGCTGCCTTCGCGGGCGCGCTGGGGGTCAGCCTGCTGGTGGCCGCCATCGCGGCGGGGCGCAACGTGCGGATGAATGACCTGGTCCTCGCGGGCATCGCCTTCTCCATGGCGGCGGGCGCCATCTCCACGGGCGTGCAGTTCTCCGCGGACTCCGCCGAACTGCTCACGGCCATGCGGTGGACCATGGGCCACCTGCCGCAGGTGGGCTATCAGAACATCGTGATGTTGTTGCCCATTGCCGCGGTGTCGGTGGTGGGCCTGCTGACGCTCACGCGGGCGCTGGAGGTGTTCATCTCCGGTGAGGAGCACGCCGAATCGCAGGGCGTCAACGTGCGCGCGGTCCGCATGGCCTCCATCGGCCTGGGGGCGCTGGGCGTGGCGGGCTGTGTCGCGTGGTGCGGTCCCATCGCCTTCGTGGAGCTCATCGTCCCCCACATCGTCCGGCGGGTGCTGGGGGTGAGTCGGCGCGTGCTGCTTCCGTGCTCGGTGGTGGTGGGCGCCAGCTTCCTCGTGCTCTGCGACGCGGTGGCCCGCATCATCCTTCCAGGCAGGGAGACTCCCGTGGGCCTGGTGACGGCGGCCCTGGGCACGCCGCTCCTCATCTACCTGGTGGCGCGCAAGTCGTCCTGAGTCGCTCAGCCCTGGCAGGGCAGTGAGGTGAGGCCTCGGAACACGGCGGTGTCGCGCCGCTTCCACGCGCCGGGTACCAGTCGCAGTCCAGGCAGGTCCCTGGCCAGCATGCCCAGCGCGCCCTGGGCCTCCATGCGCGCGAGCGCCGCACCGATGCACTGGTGGATGCCGTGGCCGAAGGCGATGTGCTGGAGGTCCGGGCGTTGGATGTCGAGCGTGTCGGGTTTCTCGAAGCGCCTCGGGTCCCGATTCGCCGCGCCCAGCAACACCCAGGCCCACTCGCCCGCGCGCACGGCGGCGCCGCCCACCTCCACGTCCTCCTGGGCCATGCGCGAGCAGAGCTGCAACGGCGTGTCGAAGCGCAGCACCTCCTCCACCGTCCCCTTGAGGCGCGAGGGCTGGGTACACAGCGCCTCCCACTGCGCGCGGTGCTCCATCAGCGCGAGCACCCCGTTGCCGATGAGGTTGACGGAGGTGTCGTAGCCCCCGAAGAGCAGGAGCATGCAGGTGGGCAGCAGCTCCTCCTCGCTCAGCGCCTGCTCGTCCTCCTGTGCGGCCACCAGCAGCCCGAGGATATCGCCGCGACGCGATTGCCTGCGCCGGGTGACGGAGGCCTGGAGGCTCTGGCTCACCTCGCGGGTGGCGGCGCTGGCGGCCTCTCTCACGGCCAGCGGCGCGGAGGCGTCTCCACAGCGCGCGAGCGCGAGCGCCCAGCGCTGGTACAGGTCCGAGTCCAGCTCGTCGGCGCCCACGAGCCAGCGCAGCGTCGTCCGGGCCAGCGGCGCGGCCAGGTCCGCGATGATGTCCAGCTCTCCTTTCTGCCGCGCGCGGAAGAGGAGCGCCTCCACCGTGGCCTGGACGTGCAGGGACAGTTCCTTCATGCGTGGACCCAGCGCGCGCTTCGTCACGGCGCGCAGGCGCGTGTGGTCCGGCGGGTCCATCAACAGGAACCACTGACGGTGCATGGCGGACAGCGCCGCGAGCGCCTCCGGAGGCGAAGGGAAGTCCTCGGGGCGGCTCTCCCTGGCGCCCGTGATGTTCCGGCTGAAGCGCGGATGGGAGAGCACCTCCACGCAGTCCGCGTGGCGGGAGAACAGCCACAACCGGAGCTCGGGGTTCCAGCAGGCGGGCCGCTGGAGGAGTTGCTCATAGACGGCGTAGGGATTGCCCCGTGACTCGGGTGAGAAGGGATTGAGGCAGTGCGTCTCACGGGCCCCGGGGGCGCTGGGAGGCCTGTCGGCTTCGCCTCGCGGGTCGCTCTCCATGGGACGGGTCCCCCGTGCGGCGGATGGACGATGTGAGAAAGACAGACACAGCGCCGCGCCGTGAATCGCAAAGGCTACGCCTCGCGGACAAAACCGGTCAAGCCGAGGGCCCCGGGGGGCTGGCCCGCTGTGTCACGGCGCCGCGTTCGTCAACTTCACCACGGGCTCATCGCCATAGAAGTCGATGACATTCACGGCGGCGTGGACCTGGTCCAGGCGGAACAGATGTTTGTCCGCCATGCCCAGCGACTCGGCGAGGAGGGTGCGGTTGACGCCTCCATGCGACACCAGGGCGAAGCACTGTCCGACATGTCGCGCGCGCAGGGCTCGGCCCCCCGCACGGACGCGCTCGCGCATCTCCGAGAAGGTCTCTCCCTCTGGAAACCGCACCCGTTCGGGGTGCGCCATCCATTCGGCGTACACCTCCGGAAACTGGCGCTCGGCCTCCTCGTAGGTGAGGCCCTCGAAGAGTCCGAAGTCGATTTCGCGGAAGGCCTCCTCCACGCGGATGTCCAGGCCGCGTCCCTCCGCCACGCGCTTCGCCGTATCGAGGGCTCGGCGGCGAGGACTCGAGTAGAGGCCCTGGAGGTCCGCGCTGGCCAGCAGGGTCGCGGCACGCTCCGCCTGGGCATGCCCCTCCGGCGCGAGGCCCACGTCGAGCCGTCCGTAGCAACGGCCCTTCATCTCCTCGGAGGGCTTGCCGTGCCGCAGCAGAATCATGCGCGTCACGCCGCTCGGTATTCGCCAGTCCATGCCGCGTCCGTTCCCTATGCTCGCTTCACTTCAACCGAGTGCCAGCGCGAGCACGAGCACCAGGGCCTCGCAGACCTCGGTGTTGGCTCCCATGGTATCGCCGGTGATGCCATCGATTTTCTTCCGGCACCAGAGGCCCTGGAGCGCGGATACGACGGCCACCATCACCAGGGCCACGCCCCCTCGCCAGCCCATCAGGCCCAGCGCGAAGCCGAGCGCCAGCACCGTGGCGCCGATGACTTCGACGCGGCCCACATAGTCGGTGATGGCCATGCCGATGCCCCCGCTTCGCCGCGCATAGGGAAGCAGCCAGCCTTGAGGGACGGAGCCCCAGCGGCCCAGCGCCAGCGCCACGACCAGCGCGGCGTCCGCCTGCCCGCGCTCCAGCAGCGCCGCCAGGGCGCTGGCCTTGAGGCCCACGGTCAGCAACAGCGCGACACCTCCATAGGCGCCAATGACGTGGTCTCTCATGATGCGCAGCACGTCCTCCTTGGTGCGCCCGCCGCCGAAGCCGTCCGCCATGTCCGCCAGCCCGTCCAGGTGCAGAGCGCCGGTGAGCAGCGCGTAGACGGCGAGCAGCAGATACGCCGTCACCATCGACGGCAGCAGGGGGTAGAGCGCGAAGCGCACGCCGACGAGCAGGGCGGCGAGCAGGGCGCCCACCAGGGGGAAGCACAGCGTCGCGCGGCCCACGTCGGCGGCATCGAAGGTGGCCGCCCCGGGGACGGGGATGCGACTGAGGAAGGCGATGCCGGCGAGGAGTCGCTTCATGGGGGCTCGGGTGTCGCGACTCCTGCCACGTTTCGGCCGGAGGAGCGAGCCTCAGCGCCGGCTCTTCTCCGCGACGCCCGCCGAGGCGAACGTCGCCATCTCGTGCAGGATGTGCATGCTGCTGTCCATTAGCCCCATCGCGAGCACGGCGCCCGTGCCCTCGCCCAGGCGCAGGCCCAGGTCGAGCAGGGGCCGCAGGCGCAGGGCCTCCAGAACCCGGCGGTGGCCAGCCTCGCGCGACATGTGACTGGCGAGCAGGAAGGGCATCACCTTGGGACACAGCCGTGCGGCCACCAGCCCGGCGACCGAGGAGATGAAACCATCCAGCATGACGGGCACCCGCCGCGAGGCCGCGCCCAGCGCCGCGCCGGCCAGGCCCGCGATTTCAAAGCCGCCCACCTTGGCGAGCACGTCCAGCGGGTCCGCCGCGTCCGGCTTGTTCACCGCGAGCGCCCGGCGCACCACCTCCACCTTGCGCGTGAGGCCCGCGTCGTCCACGCCCGTGCCTCGCCCGGTGGCCATGTCCGGTGACACGCCCGCGAGCACGCACGTGAGCGCCGCCGACGCGGTGGTGTTGCCAATGCCCATGTCGCCCAGGCCCAGCAGCGTCACGCCCGAGTCCGCCAGCTCCACCGCCAGGAGCGCGCCCACGCTCAGGGCCTCCTCGGCCGTCTTGCGCGACATGGCCGGCCCTCGGGCCAGGTTGGCCGTACCGGGGCCCTGGCTGTGCATGCGCACGCCCTCCAGTCCCTCCACGGGAACGCGCACGCCCATGTCGACGACCTCCACGCGCACGCCGTGCTGTCGGGCCAGCACGTTGATGGCGGCGCCACCTCGGGCGAAGTTGGCCACCATCTGCGCGGTGACCTCCGCGGGGTAGGCGCTCACGCCTTCCTCCGTCACGCCGTGGTCCGCCGCCATCACCACCAGCCCCTTGCGCGGCATCGCGGGCGCGGGCTCACCGCGCAGCGTGGCCCACTGACACGCCAGCTCCTCCAGGCGGCCCAGGCTTCCCTGGGGCTTCGTCTTCATGTCCAGCAGGCCCTGGCACTGGCTCCCTGCCTCGGCATCAGGTTCGGGAATCCTGGCGAGCACGTCACGGTACGCAGGCATGGGGCCCCCTTCGAGGGAAACCCCTTCAAGCTAGGCGTGCGCGGTGCCGCGAGGCAATGGCCGCGGGCCGGTCCGAGGGCGCGGTGCTGCATGGTGGTGGACACAACCCCGCACGCGCGTCCTGTCGTGGAGGCCACGGGCGGTGTGCCTTCGAGGGCTGGGAGGCCATGCGACGAGGGGTGCCCTTCGAGGCGGGCGCATCGTCGAGCAGTGAGGGATTGGATTCCGGCGCGTCGGGTCAGTGACAGCGCTGAGGCGTGTGTCCCTGGCACGCGACGCGGCGCGGGTGAAAGTGCGCGGGCCGCTGTACGGCTGTCCCGAGCTCAGGGCGGCGGGGGGAGGCGCTCATGAACAGGAAGGCACGGTGGTGGGGGCTGGCGCTGGTGGCGCTCGTCGCGAGCTGCAAGTGCGGGAGCGAGTCGGACCCGACGGGCACGGGGGGCAGTGGAGAGCCTCCGCCCCTGGTGGAAGTCACCACGCCGGAAGGGGGTGAGCCGGTGTCGCTGGCCATCATCGAGGCCTTCACGCGACGCGAGGAAACGCCTCCGCGCACGTCGTTCGTGACGAGCGAGGAGCTGGTGGTCCGCGCGCGCGTCACGGGCGGCGAGGCGGGGTTGGTGGACCGCATCAAGTGGACGGTGACACCGGTGGGCACGCGCACCGGGCCCGCGGAGCCCGCCACGGCGACAGGCGCCGAGCTGACGTTCCGAGGCAAGTCCGCGCAGTCGGTGGCGGGCAGTCGGGACCCCAACCCTCCGCTCGAGTACGAGGTGTTGGGCGTGCTCGACCTGGAGGATGGCCGCGGGCTGGAGGTGAAGCTGCCTCCGTCCTCGTTCCTCCGCCAGGACGAGACGGACACGCTGAGACAGGAGTACGTGGATTACGACACGGACTTCCAGCCGACGCTGGCGAACATCCGCGTGCCGGGCAACACGACGCTCAACCGGGGCAACTACACGCTCGTCGCCGAGGAGACGCCGGGCGACCTGGACAAGCTGCTCCAGGACGTGGACGCCGAGCTGAACAAGCTCCTCAAGGATGACGTGCAGGTGGTGCCGGTGGGGACGGTGACGAGGAGCCCCGCGACGGTGGTCGTATCGGCCGGGGGGTCGGTGCTGATGCTCGGGCCCCTGGGAGACACCACGCCGAGCGGCGATGACGTGTGCGCGGGACTCCGGGTGGGCGGCCTGTGCGCGGGTCCCATCCTCGCCGGGCCGAACCGGCGGGCGGACACCACCGCGAACAACCGCGTCGCGACGGTGAGCGTGGAGCCCTTCATCACCAGCGCGTTCCGCAATCCGCAGCGCAACCGGTTCATCGGCTCGGGCTCCATCAACAGCCGTCACACCCGGGGACGCGCGCTCGACATCGACCCGCGCTCCATGGTGGTGCCCGGCAGGGATGCGCGGCAGCTCATGTGTCTGGTGGAACTCGCGGGCATCCGGGTGGTGGGCGAGGAAGACAGCTTCACGGAGAACGGGCCGGTGACGTTCCTCGACTGCAATGACCCGGCGGCGGACCACGTCCACATCCAGCGGTAGCAAGGAGGGCAGATGAGCGCGAAGGTTCTACTCGTCGCGGTGTGGGGGGTGCTCACGCCCGTGTTGGCACAAGTCCCGTCGTCCGCGGCGCCCAAGCCCTCGGTGGCGACGCCCGCCACGCTGTCGCCCACGGCGAAGGAGGGCATCCGGTTGGCGCAGCGGGACTGTCCCTCGGATGGCTTCGACAAGGCGCGCTGCGCGAAGGCCATCGCCCTGCTGGAGGAAGCGGCGAACGAGAACCCGAACCAGCAGGACGTGCAGCTCGCGTTGGCGCAGGCGTACTGGAACACGTCGTTTCGCGAGTCACCGCAGGCGCGCTCCAGGGGGGACTTGCGGCAGCGCTCGCTGGACATCTACCAGCGGCAGGTGGAGCTGGGCTCGAAGGATGCCAGGCCCTACTGGGAGCTGAGCCTTCGACAGAAGGACGAGGCGCAGCGGCTGCCGTTGTTGCGCCGCACGGTGGAGCTCAACCCGGTCCATCCGCAGGCCAACCGGGAGCTGGCGCGCACGGAGCTGTCGGTGGGGGAGGTGGACGCGGCGGTGCGCAGCTACCAGAAGCACCTGGAGGTGAGCCCCTATCGCGACTCGAGTGATGCGCTCGCGCACCTGGACTTCGCGAAGCAGTTGGAGGGCGCGGGACGCCCGAAGGACGCGGCCCAGGTGACCGAGCGGGTGTCGACGCTCATGCAAGGCGAGCGTCGTGCCACGCGCTGCGAGGTCTGGCGGTCCGCGGACCCGAAGCTGTACGCGCAGAAGGCGGAGCTGTCGAAGAAGGTGAAGGAGCTGCTTCCCTACTGCACGGAGACCGCGTCACTCGAGCAGGCGGCGGAGCTGGAGCGCCAGGGGCGGGTCGACGAGGCGATTGTCGCCGCGAAGCGACAACTGGAGGAGAACCCGAAGCCCGAGGCGACCCACGTCATGCTGGAGCGCCTCTATCAGAGCAAGGGCGAGCCGGCGCAGGCCGCGCAGGTGGCCACGCAGACCCTGGAGCAGGAGCCCGATGCGAAGGAGAAGTGCGAGCGCTTCCGCGAGCTCGCGCCCACCACCGTGCGGGCCATGCCGCAGGACCAGGTGGAGGCGCTGCGGCGCGACTGCCATCAGCCGTGAGGGCCACTTCGCTCGGCGCTCCCGGGTGCGGGTGCCTCGCGCTCCCCGAGGAAGCGCCGCCGCAAGGTCTTCGTCACCTCCGCGTCCCAGCGCGGGGACAGCAACTCGACGAAGGTCCGCCGCCAGCGCAGCGCGCACGCGAAACACGCCAGCGTGGTGATGAGGCCGATGACGGCGTTCTGCCACGAGGAGAGGTTCCACTGCCCCTGCCAGAACCACTCCCGGAAGCTGGTGGGCCAGTAGTAGTAGATGGGCCACCCCGGTCCGCTGCCCGCGAGGTCGCAGAGCAGGTGCAGGTGGAAGGTCCCCAACGCGAGCAGCCCCACGCGCAGCCGTTGTCGCGCCAGCCCCATGCACACCGCGGCGGTGAGGAGCGCCCCCACGTAGCCGTGGAACAGCACGTGGTGATAGCGCACGTACAGCTCCTCGCCCCCCAGCAGCGTGAGCCCATCCAGGTCCGGTGCCAGGCCCGCGCAGGTGACCAGGATGCGGTCTCTTCGCTCGCGCAGCCCCTGCGCCGCCAGCCACGAGAACTCCGCATGGACGAGGGGATTCATGAAGCCCCGGAGCCTACGTCAGCGGCGCGTCCCCGTGCTCACGTGGGCACGGGCGAGCGACGGGGCGTACCCAGGAGTTCCAGCGTCCGCACCGCCACGTCCGCCAGCGTGGCCGAGCACGGCTGGCAGCCTCCACCGCAGCAGGGGGACCAGTCCCCCTCCGGGTCCCTGAGCAGGCCATACACGCAGCTGCGCAGGGAGTCCGGCAGCCCGGCCTCCTCGGAAGCACGGCGCAGCGCCTCCTGCACGGTGGGGTCCTTCACGTCGAGCACACCCCTTCATAACGGTGCGCGTGGCCCTTGGGGATTCGCCTTCACTCCCCGGGCAGGCGAGCAGCCCTGCCTGTCTCTTTCTGGCGCCCTCCCGCAGATTTCTATTGCGCCCACTAGTTAGGGGCCTTACGAGTTGGGGGCGGCATCTTTTCGCCGCGCATCGAGATGAGCGTGAGTCCTCCTCCCATCACCCGCTTCGAGCGGTTGCAGCGACTGGCGCGGCGCTTCCCGCAGCTCGACACGAGCGGCCTGGAGACGTGCATCACCCTGCTGCGCCTGTCGAACGATTTATCCGACGCCTACGACGCCAGCCTGGCGCGACACGGGCTGTCGAAGGGGCGCTTCACCGTGCTCGTCCGGCTGTTCTCCACCAGCGAGGCGGAGGATGGCCGAGGGCTCACGCCGGCGGAGCTGGCGGAGAACTCGTGTGTGAGCCGCGCCACCATGACGGGCCTGCTCGACACGCTGGAGAAGGACGGCCTCATCTCCCGGGAGGACCACCCGGAAGACCGCCGCATGTACACCGTGCACCTCACGCCGAAGGCCCGGCAACTGCTCGAAGGGATGCTCCCCGAGCACTACCGCCGCGTCGCCGCGCTCATGTCTCCGTTGAACGAGCAGGAACGCGTCACCCTGCGCGAGCTGCTGGCCAAGGTCTCCACCGGCATCCCGGCCTTCCGGGAGCCGTGAGCCACCCCCTGAACCCTTGATTCCCCTTTGCCGATTCGGCGGATGAGCCGCTGCGTCCAGATGGTTAGCCACCAAATCATCGACCCGCTGAACCTTTGAGAACCACCATGAGCACTGCTTCCCCTTCCCTGGATGTGCAGGACAACGATGTTCCAAAGAACCTCCCCACCGTCGTGAAGGAGCCCGCCGCGCCGCGCTCGCGAGCGAAGAAGGTGTTGCCCGCCCTCGTCGCGCTGGCGCTGGTGGGAGGTGGCGCCCGCTGGGTGCTGACGCGTGGCCACGAGTCCACGGATGACGCGCAGGTGGAGGGCCGCATCGCCAACGTGTCGCCGCGCGTCTCCGGCATGGTCGCCAAGGTGCGGGTGAGCGACAACCAGGCGGTGAAGGCCGGCGACGTCCTCGTCGAACTGGACTCCACGGACCTGGACGCGAAGCTGGAGGTGGCCCGCGCGGACGTGCTGAGCGCGGAGGCCCAGGCGTCCAACGCCCAGTCGCAGCTGGCGCTCACGGAGGTCAACGCCGGCGCCAACCTGCGCCAGGCGCGCGGCGGCGTGGTGCAGGCGAACAGCGGCATCAGCTCGTCCAAGGCGGCGCTGGACCAGTCGCACGCGGACGTGGCGGCGGCCGAGGCCCGCTTCAAGCTGGCGGACGCGGACATGACGCGCGTGAAGACGCTGAAGGCGGAGGGCGCGGTGACGCAGGCGGACCTGGACGCGCGGCAGTCCGCGTATGACCAGGCGAAGGCGTTGCTGGACGTGGCGCGCGCGCGGCTGACCTCCACGCAGGCGGGGGTGCAGGGCTCCTCCGGTGGGCTGGAGACGGCGCAGGGGAAGCTGGCCGCCGCGGAGACGGGGCCGGTGCAGGTGCAGGCGGCGCAGGCGGCGGTGAAGCTGTCCGACGCGAAGCTCAAGCAGGCCCAGGCGGCGCTGCACCTGGCGGAGCTGGCCGTCTCCTACACGAAGGTGCGCGCGCCGGTGGACGGCGTGGTGAGCCGTCGCACGGTGGAGGTGGGGCAGATGGTGGGCCCGGAGCGTCCGCTGATGGCGGTGGTGCCGCAGGACGACGTGTGGGTGGTGGCCAACTTCAAGGAGGACCAGGTGGGCGAGATGAAGGCGGGCCAGCCGGTGGAGGTGGAGGTGGATGCCTTTGGGAGCCACGCCTTCAAGGGCCATGTGGACAGCCTGGCCGGCGCCAGCGGCGCGCGCTTCGCGCTGCTGCCTCCGGACAACGCGTCCGGCAACTTCGTGAAGGTGGTGCAGCGCATCCCCGTGCTCATCCGCTTCGACGGTGAGTCGCAGGTGGCGCTCAAGCCGGGCATGAGCGCCGTCGTCACCGTGGACACGAGGAGCAACTAGTCGTGAAGGGCGACGTCATCACCGGCTCCAAGGCCGGCATCACCATCGCCGCCATGGCCGCGGCGCTGATGTCCGTGCTGGACATCTCCATCGTCAACGTCGCGCTCAGCGACATCCGCGCGAGCTTCGGCACGCCGTTGGACCAGATTGCCTGGGTGTCCACCGGCTACATGATGGCGAACGTGGTGGTCATCCCGATGACGGGCTGGCTCCAGCGGCGCTTCGGTTTCCGGCGCTACTTCACCGCGTCCATCCTCATCTTCACCGCGGCCAGCGTGCTGTGTGGCCTCGCGTGGGACCTGCCGTCGCTGGTGGCCTTCCGCATCCTCCAGGGCATGGGGGGTGGCGCCATCATCCCCACGTCGCAGGCCATCCTCTTCGCGCGCTATCCACAGAAGGAGCACGGCATGGCCGGCGCGCTCTTCGGCCTGGGCGCGGTGACGGGGCCGCTCCTGGGGCCCACGGTGGGCGGCATGCTCATCGAGGTGGCGAGCTGGCACTGGATATTCCTCATCAACCTGCCGGTGGGCCTGTTCGCCGCGTTCATGGCGTGGCGTCACATCAAGCAGGAGGACTTCGCGCCCTCCACGGCCCGCGTGGACCGGTGGGGAATCGCCCTGCTCGCGGTGGGCATGGCGGCGCTCCAGTTCGTGCTGGAGGAGGGCACGCGCGAGGACTGGTTCGACAGCATGAAAATCACCGTGCTCGCCGTGGTGGCGGGCGTGGCGCTCATCACCTTCATCGTCCACCAGTTGGAGACACCCGAGCCGGTGGTGGATTTGAGGGTGTTCGCCAACCGCTCCTATGCGGCGGCCACGGGGGTGAACTTCCTCGTCGGGACGGCGCTGTTCGGAGGCTCGTTCCTCTTCAGCCTCTTCTGCGGCACGGTGATGCACTACTCGGCGCTCGACATCGGCCTGGTGTTCCTCAAGGGCAGCTTCATCCAGGTGCTGTTGATGCCGCTCATCGGCAAGTTCGGCGGCAAGCTGGACGGGCGGTGGCTGGTGGGCCTGGGCATCGTCGGCATGTGCTTCTCGCTGTGGACCAACGGCCACTTGAGCAGCACGGCGGACGAGGCGGCGCTGATTACACCCGTCTTCATCCGCGCCTGCTCCATGGGCTTCATCTTCGTGCCGCTGTCGGTGATGGCGCTCAGCAACCTGCGGCCGGACCAGCGCGGCAACGCGGCGGGGCTCTTCAACCTGACGCGCGAATTGGGAGGCTCCATCGGCACCGCGTGGATGAGCAGCGCGCTCAACCGGCTGACGAAGGTGAACACCACGGCGCTCGCGTCGCACGTGGACCCGTACAGCCAGGTGACCCAGGAGCAGCTCGCCGCCCTCAAGGCCACGGTGGCCGCGCGGGTGACGGACCCCCTGGCCGCCGCCTATGGCCTGTTCAGCCAGCGCATCAACATGCAGGCGCTGGTGCGGGCCTTCAACGCCAACTTCACCGTGCTCACCGCCATCTTCGCGTGCTCACTGGTGCTGGTGTTCCTCCTCCAGCGCGCCAATCCCGGCGTGAAGGTGGAGGGCGCTCACTGACGTCCGGGCGGCTCGCGCCGCGCACGCGCTGAAAACACAAAAGCGGGTCCGCTCTCGAGGAACGGACCCGCTTTCGTGTTTCCAGGCGGCGGAGAAGAGGCCCGCCGGTTCATCTCAGCGCCGGGGGGCGCGGACTTGCGCGGGCTTGCGACGACGGCTCAGCAGCGTGGCCATGGCCAAGAGCGCGGTGGCGGCGACGAACGGAGCGCCGCCCGTGGCCGACGCGCCACAGCCCTGCGCGCCGCTGTCGGACATCGGGTTGTGGGTGCCATCGCCAGGATTGTTCACCACGCCGACGTTCGGCGTGCCGGTGCCGGGCAGCGTGGGCACGGTGATGACCGGAGGCG
>NZ_JABUMQ010000125.1:0-28661 GCF_013336645.1 Myxococcus sp. CA039A
GTTCGCGTGGGGGCGGCGGTGGTGGGAATCACCCGGCGAGGGCAGGGTGCGGGCGAGGCGTTCGCCACGGAGGTGTTGTCTGGCCAGGCCTGGAGCCAGACGCTGCTCAGTCCCCTGTTCCTGGGCGCGGTGCTGCTTGCCTTGGCGGTGACGCTGCGAGGCATCAGCTTCAGGCTCTCGGATAAGGACCGAGAAGCGGGCTCACGCACCGCGCTCTGACTGGCCCGCACGTGGGCGGCAGGGCCCGGACAACATGAAGGGAGAATACTGATATGACAATTGAATCCCCGAACGGCATCAGCTCCATTCCCGTCGTCATCGACATGGGCAAGCAGCGGAACAAGAAGCTCAAGGACCTCAAGCGAGGCCGAGGCGCGCTGATGCTCGAAGTGGGCGAGGCCCTGAACGAAGTCCGGGACAGGCTGGGCGAAGAGGCCTTTGGCAAGCAGTTGGTCCCCGTCGTCCTCATCTACCGGAAGCAGGCCAAGAAGAAGAAGCGGGGTGGGCTGTCGCTGCCGTTCATGCCCCCCTTCATGCCCTGAACCCACGCAGTGGACTCGAGGAGCGAAAGTCATGAGCATTCCAGGCAAGGAAGTGACCACCGAGACGGCCGTCAGGGTGGATGGCAACGGTGGACAGATGGTCGCGACCGAGGTGGTGATTGAACGCACCCGTTCGCAGGGCAAGAAGAAGAAGCGCAAGACGAGCAAGGGGTTGAAGAACCTGGACAAGGCGCACGACAACGCGAGTCGTGCGATGGAGCACCTGTCCGCGTCCGTCTCCGACGGGCTGAAGACCTATCGTCGGGAGCAGAAGGCCTCGGCCGAGAAGAAGAAGGACGGCGCCCTGCGAGACTTGATGAAGAACTCCGGCAAGGCGGCGAGCGATTCCTTGAAGACCTTGAGCAAGGTGCCTCTCGACCTCACCCGGACCATCGACAACAAGCGCAACCGCAAGCAGGTGCGGGCCGTCGCGCGGTTCATCGCCGGCCCGCTGGGTCGCTAGCGCGCTTACGGCCCTAGCCCTGCTGTGCGGGCTGGAGCCGTGTCGCGGGCTCGTGGGCCAGCCGGGGCGACGTCTGCTGGAGGAAGTCCCGGACGACGGCCACCGTCTGGATGGGGTCTTCCTCCATGGGCACATGCCCCAGTCCTTCCATCATCACCAGACGGGACTGGGGGATGCGCGACTGGAACTGCCGCGCGTACTTGGGGAGGATCCACTCGTCGCGGCTGCCCCAGAGGATGAGCGTGGGGACCTTTATCTCCGACAGCCGCGCCTCGAGTGACGGGTCCCCGTCCTTCTGGGCGAAGCGCTGCCGGGTGGCCTCGCGATTGCCCTCGCGCAGGAGCATGTCCACGTAGAGGTCCACGGTCTCCGGTGTCACCCGCCGGGGGTCGCCATACGTGCCCTTCACGGTGCGCTTCACCATGAAGCGCGGGGTCGTCCAGCGGACCACGCGGCTGAGCACGGGCGTCTCGTAGAGCCGCAGGGAGAACGGTATCGGCTCGTCGCGCCGCAGGCCGAAGGCGTCCACCAGGATGAGCCGCTCCACCTTCTCCGGATGGACCACGGTGTAGCGCCAGGCGAGGCCGCCCCCCATGGAGTTTCCGCCCAGCGTGAAGCGCTTGAGCCCCAGGGCCGACACGAAGGCGTCCAGCCAGGCGACCTCCTCCAGCGGACTGTAGCGATTCTGGGGGTCCGGCCCGGTGAGGCCCTGCCCCGGCAGGTCCATGGTGATGACCCGGTACTCGCGCGTCAGCGCGTCCATCCAGCCTTCCCAGGTGTGCAGCGATGCGTTGGAACCGTGGAGCAGCACGAGGACCGGGCCGGTGCCCTGGTCCCGGTAGTGCGTCCGCAGGCCGTCGACGTCGATGAACTTCGACGGCTTGCGTGCGCGTCGTGCCTCGATTTCGCCCGCGGGGCGGTCCCGTCGAACCGCCAACGCGAGGGCCGCGCCCCCCGCAAGACCCAGACCGATCGCCCACTTCGCCGCGCGATTCATGAAGCCTCCGAGCGCGCCCGGTCCTCGTCACGAGTCCCGTTCATGCGCGCGCGGAAGCTAGGTCCGTAGACTCAGCCGCAGAAGTACGTCACCGGCCTGTCTGTCCATCTGCTCAAGTATCTGCGCCGCGGTGGGAATGTCTCGAATCAAGCCCGCGGCCTGTCCGACGGGGGTGTGTGCGATGCTGTAATCGCCCGCGGCCAGCGCGGCCTGGAACTTCGCGCGCTCCTCGTCAACGACGGCCAGCAGCTCCTCCTCGCGACCGGACCAGCGCTCCGTCATCGTGTTCTGGAGGGCGCGGAAAGTGTAATCCGGTGGCCAGTGCAACCCGCGTAGGATATCGAACACGATGGAGCGGTCCGTCTGGTCTCCTGTCAAACGAACGGCCATCTCCTTGGAGGCGCTGTTCCCCAGCGACTCGCGGCTGGCCCACAGCCGGGAGCCCACCAGCGCGCCGTCCGCGCCCAGCGCGAGCGCCGCCGCCAGCCCCCGCCCATCGGCGATGCCTCCGGCCGCGAGCAGGAGCGTGTCCGGTGAGCGCGCGGCGAGGATGTCGGCGACCTCGGGGACCAGGGTGATGGTGGCCCGGTTGGTCATGCCATGGCCGCCCGCCTCGCTGCTCTGCGCGACGATGATGTCCGCACCCGCCTCCAGGGCGAGGTCCAACTGGGCGAGTCGCTGAATCTGGCAAATCAGCGCCGCACCCGAGGCCTTGATTTTCGCGGCGTAGGGGCGGGGATCTCCAAAAGACAGCATGAAGGCGCGCGGCTTGTGGGAGAGCGCCGCATCGAGGACCTGGGGATTCTTGTCGAGCGACCAGGTGATGAGGCCGCCGCCCACGACGGCGTCACCGGCGAGGGCATGTTCCCTGGCAATCCAATCGGCGTCGCCGTAGCCCCCGCCAATCAGGCCCATCGCACCGGCACGACTGACGGCTCCCGCCAGGAGCCCGCCGGCCACCAGGGCCATGGGTGCGCAGACGATGGGATACTTCAGCTCGAAGCGTTCGGTGAAACGAGTCTTCATGATGAGGCACCGGGGGTCGGGGACACTGGCGCTCATAGGCCAATGTTGACGAGGCCGACAAAGGCCCCACGGTGCCGGTTGTTTATTGGCTGATACGTCGATGCCTCGCGCGAAATGTCTCGCCAGCCCCAACAGGGCTACAGCATCCACCGCCAGGACAGCCCCGCCAGGGTGGTGTAGCCCACCACGGAGCGCTCGATGCGTCCTTCGGGCGAGAGGAAGAACACCGTGGGGAACATGTTCACCCGCCATGCCTGCTGAAGCGAGTCGTCGCCGAGCAGCACCGGGTAGTCCACCGCATGCTCTCGCGCGAAGCGTCGCACGGCCTCTTCGTCTTCGTACGCCAGCGCCACGGACACCACGTGCGCCGAGTCTCCCGCGAGCCGCCGCAACTGCGAGAGGTTGGAGGACTCCGCGCCGCACACGCCACACCAGGGCGCCCAGAAGGCGAGCACCACGGGTTTGCCGCGCAGCGACTGAAGCGACACCGTCTCGCCTTCCAGCGTGCGCAGCGTGAAGTCCGGCGCCGGAGCGCCCGAGCCTGGAAGGTGTCGCGTCTGCCAGGCGGCCACCGCCACGAAGACGAGCGCGAGCAACACCAGGTCCACGCCCCACCGCACCCACCAGCGCTGACGCGCTCGCGCCCATGCGGCACGCACGTTGGCCAGTGCTCCGGACCCGCTTTGCATCCAAGACCTCCACACACACCGTGCCGCGCGAGCGCCAGGGCTCACGCGGCACCGAATCATCCCGCCACCGTCAGGGCCCCTCCGGGTGGAAGGACCCTGACGCGGCTCAGCTCACGTCAGGAGGGACTTGGCAGCTCCTCGGGTTCCCAGGGCGCGGTCCTCACGCTCTCCCCATCGCTCCGGTGGGTGCGTCCCAGGGACTTGCCCACCGCGTGGCCCGCGCGCTCCAGGGCCCGGTCCACCGCCCCGGCGAAGCTCGCGTCCACGGCCTCCGCCGCGAGCTGCCCGCCCTGCTCGAGCTGGACCGTCACCTTGGCCACCTTGTCCACGCCGCCGCGTGGGCCGTTGATGTCCTCCAAGCGCACCATGACCTCACGAACCCTGTCGGACAGTCTCCCCATCGCGAAGCGCGCGCGGCGCTCCACGTGGTGACGCAGGGTGTCAGTGAGGGTGAAGTGTCGGGCTCGGATTTCGATTCGCATCCTCGGCTCCTTCTGGCCCACCATGGGCCTATCTCCTATCTGCAGGCCCGGGAGTTTCTGCGCCAATAGGAAAAGCCCCGGAGGACCCTCGAAAAAACGAAGGGTTCCGGGGCGGAATGAGGACGCGCGACGCGCTGTTCGCCCTTTACGGGCCGCCGCTCTTCGCCGCGGCCGGAGGCGCCTTCGCGGGCGGAGCCACGGGCTTGCTCGCGTCCTCGGGGGGCGTCGTCGCGGGCGCGGCTTCCGCCGTCGCCGGCTTGTTCTTCGGCGGCATGGGCACCAGCGGCTTCTCTGGCTCGATTTTCGCGCCGATGCGCACCTGCTGCTCCACCATGCGAGACCACAGCGACGCCTTGGTGCTCACCAGCGCGTTGTCCGCGAGCACCAGCGTCCGGGTGTCCTGGGCCCGGCGGTAGATGCGCGGCCCCACGTCCGGCTGCGCCGGGTCCGAGTCGCTCACCTGCACCTGCTCCTGCACGCCGATGCCCGCCTCGCTGAAGGACAGCGATGACGTCAGCTCGAACTTGCGGGTGAGGTTGTTGGGCAGCTTGAAGGTCAGCTCGCGCGACAGCGGGAACCACGCCGCGCCCAGACATGTGCGCTCCGGGTTGGACACCGACTCCGTGAAGAAGCGGTTGCGCCGCAGCGGCATGATGCGCGCGTGCCGGCGGCACACGTCCGTGCCGTCCGTGGTGCAGGCGTCGCCCTCCGCGACGAGGACATCCGTGCCACCCACGCGCTCCAGCCGCAGCTTCGCGTTCTTCGGCATGGAGCGCAGCGAGCCCAGCGCCTCCACGCGGAAGCCCAGCTCCGTCGTCTCCACCAGCGCCACCGGCCCCAGGGCCTCGCCGTTGGTGAAGCGCCGCGTAATCACCCACGCCAGCCGCTGGCCGGCCTGGAGTGTCTCCAGCACCAGGTCCTCCTCGGTGAGCTTCTGCGACGGCGGAAGGGGCAGGGCGTCGGGGCCGGCCTCCACGCACTCGTCGGCGGTCGGGTCCTGCCACCACACGGGCGCGCCCGCGCAGTCCACCGCGGGGTGCGGAGCCGTGCCGGCGTCCTTGTCATAGCCGTGCAGAAGCAGGGCGAACCAGGTGTCCGGCGTGGGGAACGAGCGTGCGTTGGGGCCCGCCTCGGCGAAGCACATCGCCGGCTTGGGCACGCTGGCGCAGCCGGCCAGAAGGGACAGCGCGACACCGCAGACCTGAAGCGTTCGTTTCATGGGTTCTCAGGCCTCGGCGAACCGGAGGTCCCAGTCGCCTTCCGCGGTGAGGGCCACGTGCAGCTTGGGGGGCACCGCGCCGCCCACCAGGTGCTGCAACAATTCGCGGGAGAGCACGGGCATCAGCGAGCCCTGGAGGATCTGCTCCATGTTGCGCGCTCCCATCTCCGACTCCGTGCACCGGCGCGCCAGCTCGTCCAGCAGCTCCGGCGCCAGCGTCGTCTCCACGTCGTGGGCCTCGCGCAGCCGGCCCACCAGCTTGTTCAGCTTCATCTCGGCGATCTGCCGCATGACGTCGCGCTGCACCGGACCGAAGGGCACCACCGTCATGCGCGCCAGCAGCGCGGGCTTGAAGTGCTGGCTCAGCGTGGGGCGGATGGCCGTGAGCACCTGCTCCGACGAGGGCTCCAGCCCGTCCTCGAACATCTTCATCACCCGGTCCGAGCCCAGGTTGCTGGTGAGGATGATGACGGTGTTCTTGAAGTCCACCGCGCGGCCCTCTCCGTCCGTCAGCATCCCCTTGTCGAACACCTGGTAGAAGAGGTTCATCACCTCCAGGTCGGCCTTCTCGCACTCGTCCAGCAGCACGACGGAGTAGGGCCGCTGCCGCACCGCTTCCGTGAGCAGGCCGCCCTCGCCGTAGCCCACGTAGCCCGGCGGCGAGCCGATGAGCCGGCTCACCGTGTGCTTCTCCTGGAACTCGCTCATGTTGAGCGTCGTCATGAAGCGCTCGCCGCCGTAGAGCGACTCGGCCAGCGCCAGCGCCGTCTCCGTCTTGCCCACGCCGCTGGGCCCCACGAAGAGCATCACGCCAATCGGCGCGTCCGGGTTGCGGATGCCCGCCTGGGAGATGCGGATGATTTCGCCCACCTTCTTGAGCGCCGCTTCTTGTCCACGCACGCGGGTGCGCAGCCGGTCCTCCAGGTTCAGCACGGCCTCCAACATGTCACCGCGCATCTTCCCCACCGGCACGCCCGTCCAACCCGCGACGACGCGCGCGACGATGTCCGCGTCCACGTCCGAGTGCACCAGCGGGAACTCGCCGCGCGCCGCCGCGAGCGACTTCGCCGCCGCGTCCACCGCTTCCTTGAGCGCCGCGGGCTCGGCACCCGGGGCAGGCTCTCGCAGCGCCTTGCGAGCGTTCATCAGCGCGACGACGGCCGCGCGCTCCGTCTCCCAACGCGCGTGCAGCGAGGCCCGCGAGTCCTGGGTGGCGCGCAGCTTCGCCTCCGCTTCGGCCAGTGCCTCCTGCGCGTCCTCCCCACCTTCACCGTCGGCCAAGTCCCGCTTGAGCGCGTCGCGCTCGCGCTCCAGGCCGGAGATCTCCTGCTCCAGCGCCACCAGCTCCTCGGGCCGCGTGGACAGCTCGATCTTCACGCGGGCAGCCGACGTGTCGAGCAGGTCCACCGCCTTGTCCGGGAGCTGCCGGCCGGAGATGTACCGGCTGGACAGTCGCACGGCCGCGGTGACGGCCTCGTCGCGGATGGTGACGCCGTGGGACGCCTCATACGTGGGGCGCAGGCCGCGCAGCATCAGCTCCGCGTCCGCCTCGCTGGGCTCGTCCACCTTCACCGGCTGGAAGCGCCGCTCCAGCGCCGCGTCCTTCTCGAAGTACTTCTTGTACTCGGCCCACGTCGTCGCGGCGATGGTGCGCAACTCGCCCCGCGCCAGCGCGGGCTTGAGCAGGTTGGCCGCGTCGCTGCCGCCCTGCGAGCCACCCGCGCCGATGATGGTGTGCGCCTCGTCGATGAAGAGGATGATGGGCGTGGGGGACGCCTTCACCTCGGCGATGACGGCCTTGAGCCGGTTCTCGAACTCGCCGCGCACACCCGCGCCGGCCTGGAGCAGGCCCAGGTCCAGGCCGAGCAGGTCCACGTTGCGCAGCGCCTCCGGCACCTCGCCCCGCACAATGGCCCAGGCCATGCCCTCCACGAGCGCCGTCTTGCCCACGCCCGGCTCGCCAACCAGGATGGGGTTGTTCTTCCGGCGGCGGGAGAGGATGTCGACCATCTGCCGGATTTCGCGGTGACGGCCGAAGATGGGGTCGATCTTCCCCTCGCGCACCCGCCCGGTGAAGGACGTCGCGAAGCGCTTGAGCGCCTCGTCACCCCGGCCTCCCGGCGCACCCGCCGCGCCGCCACCCGAGCCGCTCGCCGCGCCGTCGGCCGTGGTGACCTCCACGTTCTCCGGCGAGGGCTGCAGCAGCACGTCCAGCGAGCCCAGCAGCTCGTCGCGGGAGATGGCGTCCAGCTCGGGGAAGATTTCCGCGGTGTAGCGCGAGCGGCGGGTGATGAACTGGACGAACAGGTGCCCCGAGCGCAGCCGCGTCGCGCCGTGCTCCACCGAGGCCAGGAGCCACGCCTCCTCGAACCACTGGAAGAGCGTCTCGGAGAAGACGGGCCGCCCCGCGTTGCCGGCGCGCAGGCCCTGCAGGGCGCGCTCCATGCTGGTGGCCAGGTGCCGCTTGTCCACCCCGAAGTGGTGGAGCAGGCGCGCCACGTCCGAGTCCTCGGGCTCCAGCATCTGCGCCAGCATGTGCTCGGGGACGATTTCGTAGAACCGTCCCGCGCTCGCGCGAGCAACCGCCGCTTCCAACAGGCGGGTGGAGGTGGGCGTCAGGCGACGGACAAGCGCTTTCGGATCGACGCGAATGGGAGCCCCCAAGCTGTGACAACGGTGGTCGACGGTATACCGGGCGGCTGTTACGCCGTAAATCCCCGCACCCCGGGGCCGCCCATCCCGGAGCGTCTCATCTCACGACGGGAACACTCAGGTGTGTCTGCTGGCTGGAGCCCAGCCAGGTGTCGCGGCCGAGCTGGCTCGGCTCCTTGCGAGACAGCCGGAACTGCTGACGCACCCCTTCGGTGAGACCCAGCTCCAGATCATACTCCAGCGGGTCCCGGACGAAGAGCGACACCACCTCCCGCACCAGCGGTAGCAGGTCTCCATCCGGCATCAGCCGCTTGTAGGCGCGCGGCGGCAGCGGGCTGATGTGCAGCTGAATCTTCCCCGTCCGGTCGAACGCCTTGCCCCCCAGCAGCATGTTGCGGCCGAGCTGATGGTTGGCCCGCCCCAACTGCACCCGCGCGTCGATGTCCACCCAGCGGCCCACGAACTGCCGCACCGACACCTTCGCGCCCTCCAGGTCCTCGTTCAGCACGTCCTGGAGCGCGACCTCCAACTGCTCCGCCGTGCGGGAGCGGCTGGCGAGCAGCGGGGCGATGCGCAGGAGGCGCCAGGTCGGCAGGCCTCCCTTGCGGGGCTGCTCGTACGTGTCGAAGCCGCCCAGGGCGAGCAGCCGCCGGGACCACTGGTCCGTGAAGGACGTGTCCGTCTCGCTGGTGATGCGGTACTTCGACTCGATTCGATACAGCAGGGACAGGAGCCGGTGGTGGAACAGGTCCAGGAACTCGCGTCGCACGGGTGCGTCCGGGTCCTCCTGCGCGACTTCCTCGGCGATGTAGTGGGGCAGGGGGCTCACCGCGCCCGTCAGTCCCAGAAAGCGCGTCACCACCTCGAACAAGGGGCGGCGTGAGGACGGGTCCTCCGGCCGCACCGGCACGTAGCGCAGCGTCACCTCGCTGACGTCGCCGGAAGGGAACCCGAGCGATGGGTCATGCCGGAAGCGGATCATCTCCTCGTTGACGGGCCCGGGCCCGCCCACGCGCACCGCGTCCTTGGTCAGCCGCTCCAGGTAGGCCACCAGCGGGAAGAAGCCCACCCGGGGCGCCGCCTCGGCCAGCTTCCGGGCCTCTTCTACAAGAGCGTCTGAGAGCCGTTCCTCGGAAGCCACATGTACTCCGTCTGCGAGGGGTGGAGGCGGATGCTCAGCTCGTTGAAGGAGTTGATGGTGACGTGGGACGCGAGCAGTTCCTCCAGCACGCAGCCGAAGAGGAACGAGTCCCCCACGCCCATGAAGTTCTCCTCGTCCAGGTCCACCCGGGTGCGGTGGCCTCGCAGCGGCGCGCCCTCCAGGAAGCGCGTGACGGGTTTGGTCTCCACCGCGCGGATGGCGTTGATGCGCAGGCGGCTGGCGCGCGCGGCCAGGTTGTCGGTGAGCGAGTGGAAGTTGTACAGGTCCATCAGCCGCCGCAGCGCCGCCGCGTCCGCGAGCGAGTGCTGGTTGATGGCCAGATGGGACAACAGCCGCCAGTGCAGCTCCGCGCCCAGCGGCGCGCGCGCGGGCCGGCTCACCGGGGAGATGTTCTTGAACTTCGCCTGGGTGGGGCTGGCGGACGTGGACTCCGTCAAGTCACCCACTTGGAGGCGCGACGGCAACGTGCGGTTGGTGCACGTCAGGTCGATGGAGAGCGCCTCCTCGGCCCCGAGCACCGGCGCCACGTCGCGCGGGGTCTCCAGGGTGATGTACATGTCGATGCCTTCATCCAACGGCGAGTGCATGCGCCGCAGCCGGTAGAAGGACTGCTCCGCGTCGCCGCCCGCCGTATGGCTGAACTCGAAGAAGGGCCGGTAGCCGCGCCGCTCGTTGCGGCCCGACTGGAGGCCCGTCACCGAATCCACGGAGTACACCTCCGCGTGGTTGGGTGGCAGGTCCGCGGCGCGCAGCAGGTGTTCGCGGTCCAGCGCGTGGTGGAGGACGGGGTTGGCCGGGGCGCTGAAGAGATTGACCACCGGAGCGCAGTGCAGCCGGAACATCTCCCGGTGGATGCGCGCGTCCAGGGGCGGTGGCCGCTCCAGGTGGAAGGCGATTTCGAACCGGTCCTCACGGACGCTCATCGCCGCCGCGTCCAGGTTCTTCACGTCGAAGAACAGGAACTTCTCCGGCAGCGTCAGGTACTCCTGCAACAGCCGGTAGCCCTCGCTCGCTCGCGGCCACGGCAGCAGGCGGAAGTCGCGCTGGAAGCCCACCGCTTGGAGGGAGCCCGCGGGCAGCTTGATTCCGTCGCCCTGTGAGGACGCGCCGCGCACCCGCACCTGTCCGCAGTAGCGCAAGAGACACAGCAGCACCACGGCGGAGGCGGACAGCTCTCCGTGGATGAACAGGCGCAGGCCCTGCTGGCGGAAGACCTCGGCGCGGCCCTGCTCCGTCGTCTGGAACGACAGCCGCAGCACGGGGGAGGTAATCGACGAGCGGTCCAGCATCGCGTCGGTGAGCTGCACCGGCAGCAGGTCCACGTCCGTCGTGGTGCGGAAGACGCAGCGGGTACCGTCGATGGGCTGCGAGGCGACCTCCGCCCCGGCGGCCAGCTTCGAGCGGCCGCGCAGCGCGCGCAGGTGCGGGGAGAACTCGACGATGGACGCGGCGGGCAGGGGGCGCAGGTAGTGCGGCAGCAGGAGCTCCGTCAGCCCATGCACCAGCTCCGGCACGTCGTCGTCCACGCGCTCGCGGATGCGCGCCGTCAGGAAGGCGAAGCCCTCCAGCAGCCGCTCCACGTCCGGGTCCGCGCCGCGCTCCACCAGCAGGCCCGCCAGCGACGGGTTGGCCAGCCCGAAGGCCCGCCCCATCTCCCGCAGGTACGTCAGCTCGCTCAGGTAGTACTTGCTGAACATCCTCGCCCTCCGCCCAACACCCCGCGGTTCACCACAGGTCCACGCGCCCGCCCGGGTTCATCTGCGTGTGGAAGCGCACCGTGCCTTTTCGCGTGCGCGTCGCCAGCTGCGCGGTGATGTCGAACCGCAGCGCCGTCGGATCATCCGGGTCCGGCGAGTGATTCACCACCACGCTCTTCAGTCTCGGCTCGAAGTCCTGGATGGCCGTGCGGATGGACTGCGCCATTCGCGGCACCGCCGATGGGTACGTGTGGACGATGTCGTTCAAGTCCAGGATGCCGAAGGCCGGTGAGGCCACGGACTCACCCTTGCGCGTGTTGAGCAACGCGCGAAGGTGCTCCGCGATGGACTCCACCACGTCGCCGGGTGGGGCGAGCGCGCCATTGCCTTCGGCGATACGTGACAACAAACCTCGGGAGCCCATGCGTGTCTTTTATTGAGGCCACCCCCGGCCGCCCGTGTCGATTGCGCCACGGACGACCGGTGGAGGAGCACGCATCAGCGCTGGGTGTCCCAGGTGTCCTCGTGCGTCTGGCCGCCGTTGCTGTACGTCCAGTTGATGGTGTGGAAGACGATGTTCAGCTCCTCGAGCGGAGGGCTGTTGGAGCTGGTCGGCACGAACGCATCCGGCACGAACTGCTTGATGCTGTTGATGCGCGCCTTCTTGATGGACGTCGTGTAGAACTGCTCGGTCGTCCCGTCGCCAGAGGGGTTCGGGCGGAAGAACTTGAACGTCGCCTCGATGACGGTGTTCTCGCACAGCGCCTTCATCAGCAGCGGCGAGGCCTTGTCGATGCGCTTGCGGATGGTGATGCCCTCGTACTGACGGCGACCCACGGCCAGGCCCGAGCCCGCCTCACGAGCGGTGAACACCTTCTGCTCGTAATAGATGGCCTCGATGGCGCCCTCGCGGCCGAGGCTCGTCTGGGTGCTCTCACCCGCGATATCCTGCCCGTTTGCCTTCAGGTACACGAAAACTGATTCAGCCATGGAACCAACCTCTTTGCTGTGCGCGCGAAGGCGCGCGGGTGGCCCAGGCTCATTTCGAGCCTGGGAGTGGAGCCCACAGAATAGCTGATCTCAACGACACACGGTGAAGCGGGTCCATCACTCCTTGTCCAACTTACCCACCAAGGACAGGGTGAACGACGCACCCATGTACTTGAAGTGGGGGCGCACCTGCAGGCTGCAGCGGTACCAGCCGGGCTGACCTTCCACGTCCTCGACGACGACGCGCGCGGCCTTCAGCGGGCGGCGCGAGCGCACGGCGGGCGCCGGGTCGTCCATGTCGGAGATGTACTGGCTGAGCCAGTGATTCAGCTCACGCTCCAGGTCGGCCTTCTCCTTCCAGCTGCCAATCTGTTCGCGCTGCAGCACTTTGATGTAGTGCGCGAGGCGCGTCATGATGAACATGTATGGCAGCTGCGTACCCAGACGGTAGTTCGTCTCCGCGGCCTTGCCCTCCGGGGTGTTGCCGAAGAACTTGGGCTTCTGGGTGGAGTTGGCGCTGAAGAACGCCGCGTTGTCGGAGTCCTTGCGGAACACCAGGCCGATGAAGCCTTCCTCGGACAGCTCGTACTCGCGCCGCTCGGTGAGCATGACCTCGGTGGGAATCTTGGTCTGGATTTCCCCCATGGCCTCGTACTGGTGCAGGGGCAGGTTCTCCACCGCGCCGCCGGACTGGGGACCGATGATGTTCGGGCTCCAGCGGAACTTGGCGAAGGAGTCCGCCACGCGCGACGTCAGCGCGACGGAGGCATGGCCCCACAGGTACTTCTCGTGGCTGCCGACGACGTCCTCGGTGAAGTTGAAAGCCTTCACCGGCACCGTCTTCTCGCCATAAGGCAGACGCAGCAGGAAGCGCGGCAGGGCCAGGCCCACATAGCGCGCGTCCTCGCTCTCGCGGAACGAGTGCCAGCGCGCGTACTGCGGACCCTCGAACAGGGACTTGAGGTCCTTGAGGTCCGGCAGCTTCAGGAAGGTAGGCTCACCGAAGGTCTCCGGCGCGGTGTTGGCGATGAACGGCGCGTGGGCCATGGCGGCCACCGACGCGCACTTGCGCAGAAGCTCCATGTCCTGCGGGCCCACGCCGAAGTCGTAGTTGGCGGAGATGATGCCGTAGGGCTTGCCACCGAAGACGCCGTACTCGTTGGAGTACACGAGCTTGTACAGACCGCTCTTCACGACCTCGGGCGCGTCCTCGAAGTCCTTCTGCAAGTCTTCCTTGGAGACGTTGAGCATCTCCACGCGGGTGTTCTCGCGGAAGTCCACGCGGTCCACCAGGAACTTCAGCGAACGCCAGGACGACTCCAGCTTCTGGAACTCGGAGGCGTGGAGGATTTCATTCACCTGCGACGACAGGCGCTTGTCGATTTCGGCGATCATCGCGTCGACGAGCGCCTTGTCCACACGCTCCTCGGAGCGGTTGGGCGCGAGCATCTCCGTGATGAAGGCTTGCACGCCGCGCTTGGCGACGTCGTAACCCTCGTCCTTGGGCTTGAGCTTCGCCTCGGAGAGGATTTCGTCGAGCAGGGACAGCGAGGCATCGGCGCCGGCAACCGGCGACTTCTGGGTCAGGGTCTCGGTAGGCATGGTGTCTCTGTTCCCCGTAAACGGTTACTTGGACTTTTCCTCGAGCCCCAGTTCCTTGATGAGCGCCTTGCGGCCCTCTTCGTCGGCCAGGAGTGCCTGAAGCTTCTTGCGGAACGCGGGAAGGTTGCCCAGGGGCCCCTTGAGCGCGTTGAGCGCGCTGCGCAGCTCCAGGAGCTTCTTGAGCTCGGGCACCTGATTGACGACGCTCTCGGGCGTGAAGTCCGACAGGTTCTTGAATTGGAGCGAGACATTCATGGTCGCGCCCGCGTCGCTGGACAGCTTGTCCGCGGCGGTGAGGGTGACCTTGAGGTTCTGCTGGGCCATCACCTCGTTGAAGTTGCCCTTGTCCACGTTGATGGGCGCGCGCTGCTCCAGAGGCCGGTCATCCGCCTGGCCCGTGAAGTCCCCCATCATCAGGACCTTCAGGGGCAGCTCCACCTGCTCCTGCGCATTGCCGGTGGCGGGCTTGTAGACGATGTTGACGCGCTCGGTAGGGGCGACGGAACTCTCTTTGCTCATCTGCGGCTCTCTCCTTGAGACCTACGTAGAAATGCGCGGGCGTCGCATGGGGGAGGCTTCGCCGCGGAACAACCTGGGAACGTCAGGGGCCGACGACGCGGAGCGCGGCGGAAGAATCCAGCCGTGCGAGACGACGATAGCGGTTTCGAACTTTTGCTGCCAACCGTCCCCCCTCCTTTTCCTCGACGGTGCGGGTGGCGAGCCATCCCTCGAGACAGGCCGCCGCCAGCGTGGGCTCCCACTGGTCCAACGCATGAGAGGAAACCTCCTCGTCGAGCGCGTCGAAAAGCGCGCGCGCCAGCGGAAGTTGTCCTGCCTGGGCACACAGGCGCGCCAGGGTCAGGCGGGCGACGAAGCGCGCGCGGCCCGTGCCCGCGGCGGCGACATCCGCCTGGAGCCCCGCGACGAGCTCCTGCACGCGGCCCTCGGCCAGCAGCGCCTGGGTTTCCTCCTCGCCCAGGGGCTGCGCGCCGGCGGACTCCGCGTCGAGTGACGGCGGCGGCAGGCGGATGGCTGTCGTCGGAGCGCGGACCGGGGACGCCGCGGTGGTGCGGGGGGCCGCCTGGAGGACCTCGGCGCGCAGCCAGGCGCGCGTGGCCTCGTCGGTGAGGGGAGAGCCGTCGGCGGCGAGCAGGTCCTCCACGCCCGGCATGCGGCGCAGTTGCACACGCAACTCCCGCACCAGCGCGGCGTGGGCCGTGGTGTGTGTTTCACCCAGCCCCTTGAGCGCGGCGGCGCTGAAGCGGTGCGGGCTCAGGGCGAAGCGGTGTTGGGCGACGGCGGACTCGGCCTCGTCGAGCAGCTCGCTCCAGCGCTGGTTGGCTTCCAGGGTCTCCAGCTTGGAGCGCAGCGAGTCCGGTGGCGGCTGAAGCGTCGTGCGGCCGTTGGCACCGGTGGCAGGCGGCCGCGCCAGGTGCAGCCACACGCCGTTGCGCAGCAGACGGTAGGAGACGGGGTCCGCGCTGCTCGCGTGACGCAGCGCGCTCGCGGCGCCCAGGAGCGCGGCGCCGACGTTGCGCAGGAAGTCGGTGACGGCCTCGGTGCTGGAGAGGTCCGGCTGCGCGGGCAGCGTGGGGAGCGGAGGCACGACGACGGTGCTGGGCGCGGCGACTTTCGGGGACGCGGGGCGCGGGGGCGCGGAAGGCTGGGCGCCGACCTGAGGGGACGCGGGGCGCGACGGTGGTGGCGGCTGCGCGGTCTTCGGGGAAGCGGGCGGCTCGGTCCTCGGGGCCGTGTGAGTGTTCGCGGCTGACGCGGCGTCGGCGTGGGCGGGGCTCGAGGACGACTCCGGGCCGGTCACGGGAGCTGCTGTCGGCGCGGTGTCCACGGGCTCGGCCGGAGCGGCGTCCTGCTGCTGGGGCGCCTCGGGCAGGGGCTCGGGCAGGCCGGCGCGCAGCCGGGCGATGGCGTCCTGAATCGGACCGAAGGCGGGGGTCTGGTCGGCGAAGCGCTCACGCGACAGGGTGGACAGTCGCTTGATGGCGAAGGCCAGCGCATCGAGGGACTCGGCGCTCACGCTGGCCTGGTCGATGGTGGGCAGCAGCCTGCCCAGGCGTTCCACGAACCAGCCGACGGCGTTGGCGCGCGCGCGCAGCCGCTTCACCTCGGGAAAGAGGTCGGGCCAGAAGCGCTCCGTCACCTCCGCGAGCAGGGCCGCGCCGGTGGCGGCGCCGTCCATGCCCCGGGTGACGTAGAGGCCATAGGCCAGATACGAGGCGAGCCAGAGGTCCTTGGTGGTGCCCTTGAGCAGCTCGTCGGCGCCGCGAACGACTTCGTCCCAGCGCACGGCGTTGCTGGCGGGGGACTCCAGCTTCGCCACCTCGGCGGTGATGGCCTCGTAGGCGGGGTCGTGCTTCGCCTGCGTTCCAGCGGGCGCGGTGCCGGGCACGGGCTCGACCCAGGGACGGGCGCGCTCACGGAGCTCTTCGAGGGTGGGAGGCATGGTGTGAGGCTTCGTGTGCCCTCAGCGCGACAAGGCGCGCAGGAGCTGGTCGAGGGTGGTGGTGGGGGAGTCGATGACCTGGCGCGCGGAGGCCGTCAGGCCCTTGCGCGCGTTGTCGATGGCGGCGGGACGTTCGGTGCGCAGCGGCCACACCTGGGCGCCAGGGCGGCCGGGCTGGGCGAGCGCGAGGAAGACGGAGGGCGACGCGGAGCCCAGGCTCAAGAGCAGCCGGGGCTTGTCTCCCTCGGACCAGAAGAAGGACGGCGGCTGGTGGGGCCAGCGCAACAGGCGCGAGGACAGCTCCAACCAGGCCACCGGGCCCACGCGCGCCGTCAAAGGGCAGTCCAGCACCACGCCCGCGGCGGACTGCTCGCGTCCGCGCTCACCGATGCACGCGGTGAGGAAGGTGTGCAGCGCGTAGTACTGCCCTCCCGCGGGCGAGCCCTCTGTCACGGGGCCCAGCAGGTCGGCGAGGTGGTGCTCCGAAAGGACGCTGTCGCGCAGGCGCTCCGCCACGCTGAAGTCACCCGGGCCCGGCACGGGCAGCGCAGTGGCGCGCTCGGTGAGTCGCGGCACGTCCAGCTCCGCCGCCGCGTGGGCCAGGGCCCCGGCCGCGCGAAGGAAGGGCTGGTAGGCCTCTGGTGTCAGCGCGAAGCGGAGCGCGGTGCTGGCCGAGGGCACCTCGGTGAACACGGCCAGCGGAAAGGCGCGGCCCACGCTGTCCACGCTGGGCGCCATCAGCCCCACCAGCGCCTGCTTCTGGCCTGGGGCGGTGAAGACGAAGTGCGCGGGATCCGAGGGCAGGTCCATCCGCGCCTTGCGCGCACGCTCCACGCCCGCCTCCATCCACCCGTAGAGGTGGAGGGCGAGCGGCGTGGAGGCGTTGAACCGGATGAACTCCGCCTGGCGCGGCGTCTTTCCCAGCAGGCCGATGCGAGGAGGTTGCTGCACCGCCATCAGGGGGCTCCACCCGCGGCCACGGCCTCCGGCTCGCAGCCCTTGCCGCTGAGCGCAATGCCCATCGGGACCTTCATGCCGGAGTCCCGGAAGATGCCCATCAGCTTGGACGTGTTGCCCGCCAGCCCGAAGAAGGGGTTGGTCGTGCGCTCCGGCCGGAAGTCGATGGAGACCTGGGCGCCGTCGATTTCATCGATGTCCCACGTCGCCGTGAAGTAGCGCCCGTCCGGGCTGGGCTCAATCTTCTTCACGCGCTCGAGAAGCCGGAACAGGCCCCAGTCACCCTCCTCGTCCTGCACGGACTCGGTGTTGCCCTCCACGCTCTGCACGACGAGGCGCGCGCCGAGCTTGCCGGCCTGACCGGGCCAGATCATCGGCTTCCACAGCGTGTCGGGGCCGTTGCGGTACACCTCGTCGGTGCCGTCGAGCGTGAAGATGATGGACGCGATCTTCGAAGCAGCGCCGTCCACGGAGACGCCGGGACGGATGCGCACCTGGAAGCGCACTAGTGGGTCCACCATGCCCGCCGACTCGCCGCCCGGGAACAGGGTGGCCGCGAGGGCCTGCGTCTTCTCCAGGAAGGAGAGCAGCTCGGGCCGGTAGTGCGTGCTAGCGGAGGAGGTGAAGTCCCACTTGCGGCCAGTGGCGACGAGCTGCTCGCTGAGCTGCTCCTTGATGAACTTGCGGAGCACCCCGGTGTCGGGCCGCAGGAACTCCGCGACCTCGAGCAGCGGCGCGTCCTTCTGTGAGCCGGGGGTGAACGGGTACATGTTCTTGAATGCCCGGTTGAAGGGGACGGCCACTTGCTCGCACCACAGCTTGCTCTTCTGCTGGGCCTGACCCTGCGCGATGACGACGATGGTGTCCTTGAAGGGAGGCAAGAGCAGGCGCTCGAAGATGGCGATGTTGTCCGTCTGCTTGCGGATGAGCATCTCCACATAGCTGCGCGCGGCGTTGCTCTTCTTGGTCAGCTCCGCGCCTTCCCCGACCTTGTCCTTCGACGCCAGCATCGCCGTGTGCACTGTGACGAGCTGCTCCTCGTACTCGACGAGCGCCGTCAGCGTCTCCTCGCCGTCGTCCGTCTTGTAGCGCTCCGTGGCGAACCGGATGATGGAGGCGAACTCGCGTGCCACGTCCCGGGGGAGGATCTCCTCTTCTCCGGAAGGCGCGAGCGGATTGAGCTGCTGCCGGTTCTTCTCGGTGACGGCGTCGTCACCGGAGCCAAAGATCTTCTGCACGGACGCCGTCAGCTTGTTCGTGCTCGTGGCTTCAACCTTGGGGGGACGTCGCTCAATCTGGACGTTGTTGACGATGGAGGTGAACAGTCGGCTGTAGGGCTTGGGCGTGCCGCGCGTCAGGTTGGTGAGCAGGTCCTCCAACTGGAGGTTGTCCCTGGGCTCGGCCACCTGGATGGCGTTGAGGAAGTCCTTCCACTCCTGGATGTAGCTGGAGAAGTAAAGTGAGCGCAGCGTGCGCCGCGACGCCTCCACGTCCATGTTGACGTCCCGGTCCAGCACCCACGCGTCCTGGTCTGAGAACGCAGAGTCAAGCTGCTGCTTCACCTCGGTATCGTAGGCGTTGCGGGTGAAGGCGCCGCGCACCATCCTGCTGGCGCTGAATTGCGGCACCGCGCCCATCAACTGCTCCAGCGTGACGTCTCCGTACTGTGAGCGCGTGGTCTCCACGATGCGCGCCAGCTCCAGCTTCTCCAGGGGCACTCGGATGAGCGCGCGGCGGGCGCCCACGATGATCGAGCGCTCCCGGGGGAACGCGATGCGCTCCTCGCGCGCGGGCTTCTGCTCGTCGGGCAGGGCCTGCTCGGCGCCCAGCATCTTGATGAAGGTGGTCGCGTGGGTTGTCACCATCTCCTCGTCGAGCGCGACGCCGCGCAAACTCGCCCAGTGCTCGACAATCTGGCGCACGAGCCACCGGCGCTGCGTCTCGTCCAGCTCCGGCTCCTTGGGGTCCCGCGGCGTCGTCACCAGCAGGTACATCTTCAGGTCATCCACGTACTGCTTGAACTTCGCCGAGTGCTCCGCGTGCTCCTTGGGGTCCCGGAGCGTGAGCATGTCCGGGCTGCGGGCGAAGCCCTCCAGGCGTTGCTCGATGAGCTCGAACTGCTTGCCCAGCAGCACCCGCCGTAGGGCGGTGTTGTAGAACTGGCGCGCCTGCGGCAGCAGCTTGTGGCCCTGGTAGAGGCCGAAGCGCATCCACACCGGGGCGCCCTCTTCCTCGTGCCGAGTCAGCTCCTCCAGGCGTTTGCTGAGAGGCAGCAGGTCCTCGACCCGGCGCACGTCATCGCGCGGGTCCAGGTTCACGTCGGTGATGGCCTTGGTCACCGCCTCCGCCAGGAAGCGGTTCTGGAAATAGGAGAGGGTGGGCATGGACAACAGCAGCGCCGTGGCCGCCATCGCCGCGCCCGCCAGCACCATGCTCTGCCGGCGCACCCTCGCTTCCTCCAGCGAGCTGCGCACCGCCACCTGCTGGTCCTGGAACATCACCTTCGTGAAGACGTCCCAGAGGAAGTAGCTGCGGCCCTCGGCGGATGCACCATCCGTCTGCGGCCGCCCGTTGGTCGTGCCGAACATCTCGCCCGCGGACGGGGACACCTTGTCCACCGCGCGCACGTCCTGCGTGCCGCTGTTGAAGTACAGGCCGCGGAAGACGGGCGTGTCCTGGAACACGTTCTCCAGGAAGAGCGGCTGGAGGAACTCGGCCAGGTTCTTGCGGAGCGCGTCGAAGCGCTGCGGAAAACCGTAGATGTTCTCGCGCGTCTCCAGCCGGCGCTCCTGGCCCAGCCGGCGCAGCGAACGCTGCTCCAGCACGGAGAGCATCTCGTCGAAGCGCTCGCGGAACAGGTCCGTGCTGGCGTCCTTCTGGTGCTCCAGCGGCACGGTGAAGCCCCAGACCTGTCCGCGCTCCACGCGGGACAAGTCGGAGAACATCTCCACGAAGCCCGGCAGCAAATCGCACTTGGTGACCATCACGTAGACGGGCACCAGCATCTTCAGCCGGCCGGTGATTTCATCCAGGCGTTCGCGGATGGTCTGCCCCATCTCGCCCACGGCCTGCGGGTCCGCCGTCATCAGCTCGCTGACGCTGATGGCGACGATGAGGCCGTTGATGGGGCGGCTGGGGCGGTGCTTCACCACCGTGTCCAGGAAGGCCATCCACTCCGGACGGTCCTCCTCGGCGCTGGTGTAGCGGCCCGCCGTGTCGAGGATGACGGCCTCGTTGGTGAGCCACCAGTCGCAGTTGCGAGTGCCACCCACGCCGCGCACGCCACCGCGCGCGGACAGGTAGGGGAACTTCAGGCCGGAGTTGCGCAGCGCGGTGCTCTTGCCCGCGCCCGGAGGGCCGACGATGAGATACCAGGGCAGCACCGCCAGCGCGTCCTTGCCGCCGCGCGCCAGCTTGGACGCCTTGAGCGCGCCCACCGCCTTGGTGAACTCGTCCTGCATCGCCTTGATTTCGGGCTGCAGGTCCGGCCGCACCGTGGCGGCCTGCTCCTCACCTTGGGCCGCGAGCGCGCCCTCCAGCTTCTTGGCGGCGCGGCGCGCGCGGATGCGTTTGACGACCCACACCACGCCCATGGCCAAGAGGCCCGCGAGCGCGGCGACGATGGCGGCCTGGGGCGGGCTGAGCTCCAGGTAGGTCATCAGCGCGAACATGGGCGCGCCGATGCCCAGCAGCGGTAGCAGGTAGGCCATCATTGCGTGCCTCCCGGGTTGGCGCCCGCTTGCGGCGGAGCCAGCGTGCCGGCGACGTTCTTGGCGGCGTGCAGCTCGATGCGGCCCTTGAGCTCGTCCACCTTGTCCTTCAGGAAGAACTGCAGCACGCCGTAGAAGAGCACCGCCACCGCCAGCGAGCCCGCGGACAGGGCCAGCATGGGGGTCTTGCGGCGCTTGGAGAGCAGCGAGTCGGTGGGACGGTCACCGTGGGGTGACAGCACGTCGAAGTCGAACGGACGGGCGCGCTCCAGGTCCTTCTTCACCGTGTCGATGAGCGTCATCAGCTCCAGCTCGCCGCCGCGGATGCGGTAGCGCCCCTGGAAGCCGAAGAGCATGCACAGGTAGTAGACCTGGAGGACCTCGGCGCGGTGAGGGTCCTTGCGCACCAGGTCCAGCCTGGCGAAGAAGCCGTCGCCCGCGATGTTCTCGTTGAAGTAGTGCAGCTGCAGCGGGTTGGTCATCCAGAACTGCCGGTACTCCTCCGGCCGGCTGAGGACGACCTCGTCGATGAGCGCCACCATGGCGTAGGCCATGTCCTGGGCGTCCTGGTGGCTGAAGCCGAGCACGGCGGCGCGCCGCAAGAGCTCGTCCACCACTCCGCGCAGGCGGTGATAGAGCGTCTCGGGCGGAGGAATGGCCGCCGCCTCCGAGCCGCGCAGGTGGATGGCGGCGTCGAAACAGTCCTTCGTGGCTTCCGTCACTCGGTCCATGGGAATCCCTGCGCGTCAGCGATTGGCGGTGGGGACCGCGAGCAGCTCCACGGTCGTTCGGGCCGCGTCGAACGGCTGTGGCAGATAGAGCGCGAGGTTGTGATCCCTCATCACGTTCTTCCAGTAGCCGTCATTCATCGAGAGGCTGAAGTACACGGTGCCCGGCTGCACCGGGACTTCCGGCGGCGGGCGGTACGTGACGGCCAGCGGCACCCCGGGCGCGGCGGCGCGGACGAGGCCCGGGATGTCATCCCAGCAGGCCACCTTGGTGAGCTTGGGGAACTGCTCGGCGACGACGCGCTCGGGCAAATCGCTCCTCACCGCCAGCAGGAAGGCGCCGCAGCGCTCCAGCCGTTCGTCCTCCAGCTTCCCCCGGAACATGCCGTCCGAGCCCGCGGAGAGGTCCACCGTCAGGCACTGCTCCAGCGCCACCGAGCGCATCAGCTCCGACAGGCGGCGGAACAGCTCCTCGAACGTCGCCCTCAGGTTCGTGAACTGGAAGGACGGCAGCGTCGTGGGGTCCGCGCTGGAGGAGAAGGTGCACAGCTGGCCGGCGCACTGCACCAGCGTGAGGTACAAATCCCGGGGCCGCAGGTTGCCCGCGTCCAGCGCGTGCTGGAGGAAGGGGATGGTGCCGTTGAGGGCGTTGAGCTCCAGGAAGAGCGTCACGTCGCCCGCGGTGAACTCCAGCGCGGACGCATCCCGGTGCCGGCGGCGCGAGGCGAGCTGGCGCTGCTTGGAGACCATCAGCCGCAAGAGCGTGCGCAGCTCGCCCATGATGTAGGGCGCCGCGTCGATGCGAAGGCAGGGCGGGACATAGGCGTCCACCACGGCCAGGCTGCCGGACTTGTCCCGCGTCAGCTCGAACAGCTTGATGGCCTCGAAGTCGTCGCGCGGCTCGGTGCCGAACAAGAGCCGCACGTTGCGCTGGCCGAAGCCCACCTGGGAGATGGACGTGGACGCCGTCAGGTCGCTGATGGGCCGCGTGACGGGCGTGTAACGCGGGCTGCCACCGATGCGCTCCCCGCTGCCGTAGCTCTCCACGCCGCTGCGCTCGCGCGGCACGCCCAGGTACACGTCCAGGGTGCGCTGCGCGGGAGGGAAGTAGCCCTCGGCGGGGCGCGCGGAGGGGGCCTCGGCGTCTCCGGACTCGAAGGACACCGTCAACCCGTCTGGCAGCACGCCGACGAAGTTCGACAACTGCACCTGGCCGGCGCGCAGCGCCTCCTGGTCCAGCTCCATGGCCACCACGCCCCACGGATAGGGTTCCAAGGCCCCCAGCCGGTTCTCCAAGAGCTGCTCGTGATAGAGGTCTTGTTGCTGGAGGTGGTGGGGGCTCATGAACATGCCCTCGGACCACACGACGCGCTGCGCGGACTTCATGCGCCTCTCCGGGGCGACTCTCGGTCGCCGGATTCGGGGTTGTTGTGTCGCTCCGGCGCCACGCTGAGGGGCCGGAACATCAAGTCGATCTGATAGCCCTGGAGCCGGTAGCGGAAGACCTCGTCGTCCTCCTGCGGCGGACCCTGGTCTCCGGCGGGACGCTCCACGCAGCGCGACTCCTGCACCACGGGCAAGGTCGCCACCGCGCGCCAGGAGTAACCCAGTGGCTGTCGGAACAGGCCCATGGCGAGCACGAAGCGCGCCTTCGGGTCCCGCTGTATCCAGCGCTTCTCCTGCGTACCGGGCGCCACCACCACCTCGGCCACCTGCAGCAGGTCATCCTTCAGCAGGACCTCGGGCTTGCCCCACAAGTCTCGAAAGCCCGCGCGCTCCAGCTTCACGCTGTCCTTGAGCTGGACAATCTGGACCACGGTGGGCAACGAGCGGCCCTTGGAGTCCGGGTTGAGCTGCTCGGCCGCGTCCACCACCACCTGGAACGGTGGCGGTGTCTCACAGGAGAAGGGCACGCGCTTCGCGCAGCCCGCTCCCACGCTCATGCCCAGCGCCTGCGCGGCGACCACACCCCACCGAAGGCACCGGCCGGCCACCCCCGCCGCACCGGCGCCAGTGTGTCCTAGCGCCAAATTCACATTCCTTTTTGAGGGCCCGGCCCCGTCGTCGGTTCCGTGCGAAGCGTAAAGTGCCAGACACAGTGGACCTGTTTCAAGCCACCCCCCCCGGGGTCTGCCTGGACCGGCCTAGTTTTCGGAGATCTTGGAGCCCTTGATGATGACGTCGCCGCTGCCGGTGACTTCAATCTTCGCGCCCTTGATGACGACGTCCCCGTTCTTCTTCACCTGCAACGTGGCGGAGCCGACCTTGAGGGTGAACTGCTCCTCGGCGACCAGGGCGATTTCCTTGGCCTGCAGAACGTAGGCGTCCTTGGTGACGTGATTGGATTTGCCACCGACGCTGACCATGAGGTCCTTGTCCACCTTCAGCGTCCGGGACTTGCCAATCTCTTCCGACAGGTCCCCGCCCACCTGCGTGGAGCGGGCGCCCTTGACGGACTCGGATTTCTTCGCGCCAACGACTTCCACCTTGGCGCCGCCCACCTGCTCGGATTTGACGCCGCCCACCAGTTCGTTGAAGGCGGCGCCCACGCTGATGGCGAGCGCTCCGCCCACGGTGAGCATCTTCCCCAGGCCCACCGTCTCCGCCGACGCCAGGCTGACCGACAGGCTCTGGCTGCTGCTGACGCCAATGGACTGGTCACCCTTGACGGACTCGGTGTGATTGCCCGCCACCGTCGTGGAGCGGTTTCCGGTGACGGCCAGGGACTGGTTGCCGCTGATGGTGCTGTCGTCGTCCTTCTTCACCTCGAGGGCCTGGTTGCCCTCGATGACGCGGGCGCGGTCCTTCTTCACCAGCAACGTCTCGTTGCCGCGGACCTCCTGCGTCTTGTCGTTCTCCACGACGACGTTGAAGTCCTTCTGCGCGTGCAGATACACGAGCTCCGAGCCCGCCGCGTCCTCGAAGCGCAGCTCGTTGGAGCCGTCACCGCCAGGGCTGGAGCTGGAGCGCAGGGTGCTCTGGGTCTTGCTTCCAGGCAGGTCGATGGGCGGCGGATTCTGCCCGTTGTAGACGCTGCCGGTGACGAGCGGGCGGTCCGGGTCTCCTTCCAGGAACTCCACCACCACTTCGTGGCCGATGCGCGGCAGGTACAGCGCGCCCCAGCCCGGACCCGCCCAGGCCTGGCTGACGCGAATCCAGCAGGAACTCTTGTCGTTGGCCTTGCCCTCGCGGTCCCAGTGGAACTGGACCTTGATGCGGCCATGCTCGTCGGTGTGGATCTCCTCGCCCGCGGGGCCCACGACGCGCGCGGTCTGTGCGCCGGGGATGACGGGGCGGGGCGTCACGCGAGACGGCCGGAAGGGCACGTCCGCGGGCTGGCAGAGGAACTCGTTGCGGTAGCCCTCGCGCGAGCGCAGCGTGGACTGGTCGATGCTCACCGCCTCCGACTGGTGGCCGGTGTGTCGCACGGAGATGGGCAGGTACTTGCGGTTGACAGCGGTGTCGGGGTGCTCGGCCAGCTCGAAGACGTGGCCGGGACAGATTCGGCGGCTGTAGCTGGCGCCCGTCACCGTCTGGGTGCGCGCGCGCAATTCCTCCAGCCGCACCTGGGCCAGGTTTCGGCCGGGGCCCGGCTCCTCGTAGCGGCCGGGATAGTCGTAGATCTCCAGCGCCGTCTCGCCGTCGTCCGCCTCCGCCTCCGCGCCCAGCATCTGGGCCGGCCGCAGGAAGTTGTAGTCGCGCAACGCGACGACGCCGGGCTGGACCTCGGTGCGCGCTACCAGCTCGTGCACGTACTCCTGCGAGGCGATCATGTGCGAGCGCTCGCGGAAGACGAGCTTGGACTCACCCTGCATGGAGGGATTGGCCGACGCGCCGTCCCCCAGCACCATCATGTGTGAGCTCTCGGCGTGCTCGAAGAAGTAGAAGATGCCTTCCTCCTCGAGGAGCCGCGAGACGAAGTCCAGGTCCGACTCGCGGTACTGCACGCAGTAGTCGCGCACCGGGTAGGTTCCGGTGAGGGCCAGGCGGTGTTCGACCTTGGCCTCGTCCAGGACCTTGTGGACGATCTGCGGAACGGTCAGCTCCTGGAAGATGCGGCTCTTGCGGCGGTGGCGCAGCGTCCACAGGCGCGGCACGACGGTGACGCGGTAGCGACGGCGCTCGGGGCCGCTGCCTTCGTCCCAGCGGGTCATCCGCGCGACGACGCCCTGGAAGAAGCGGGCGGTGCCGTCTCCGAGCATCACCGTCAACCGCGCGTCCTTGCCCAGCAGCAGCTTCTCCTCCACCTCGAGGTCGGGCCGGACGGCGAGGGCGACTTCGACGGTGTAGGGCTGGGAGAGTGTCTCCTCGGCCTCGAAGCCGAGCACCGCCAGCTCCGCGGCCGTGAACGAACCTGCCTCGAATTCGAACTCGGCCTGGTTCGCGAGCAACGCGGCGTTCGCGATCATCAGAGTGCCCCCGGCGCCAGACCCCGCGCGAGTCGCGGGGAGGTGAGTGATGCGCCAGCATGCCACGAATTGACCGGGCGGGAATCCCTGGTCTGAGATTTCAGTGACAGCGTTGTCTCGGCCCTCGCGCGCCGGGCGACCCGATGGGTGCGGGCTGGCCAGAGGAGGGGGGCATCTGGTGTAGAGTGAACGCGGGGGGCCGGCTTGAAACGTGGGACGGCTCCGGGTTACCCACACGCCATTCATCCGGGAGAATCATGAGACGAAGCAGGCTGCTGCGAGGCGTGCTCGCGTTTGCGTTCGCGCTGGCGTCCGCGAGCGCCGGGGCCCAGGACGACGTGCCCCCCGTCCCCAATGCGTCGCCCCTGAGGGGGTTCGACCTGGAGCGGCTGGAGCTGAATCCTGGCGCGGAAGGCGCGCTGCTCGTGGGCCTGGGTGAGCTGCTTCCAGCGGGTGACTTCCGAGCCACGGTCGCGATGCAGTACGCCCACGAGCCGCTGGTGTACATGAACACCGGGAAGAAGCTCGCCGTCGTGGGCAGCCGCGCGACGGCGCACCTGGCCGCGGCCTATGCGCCCTTGAGCTGGTTGCAGGTGGGGTTGCAGGTGCCGCTGGTGGCGTTTCAGGGTGGCAACAGCACCGGGTTGGCGGGTGCGGGCATCCCGGAGCCGCGCGCGCAGACGCTCTCCACGCCATCGCTGAGTGGTCGGGTGGGGCTCCTGACGCAGGAGTCGTCGGGCGTGCTGGACCTCGCGGCGGAGCTGGGGGTGGGCGTGCCCCTGGGCAGCGCAGAGGGGTTCTCGCGGGATGATGGCTCGGTGCGGCTGTCGCCCCGGCTGATGCTGGGGCGGCACTTCGGGCGCATCCGCGCGGGCTTGGAGGTCGGCTACGTCCAGCGGGAGAAGATGCTGCTGACCGAGCGCGTGGGCGACCTGGAGGACGAGGTGGGGCACGAGGTGCGCGTGGGCGCGGCGCTCTCCACGACGGGCAAGCGGCTGCGCTGGGAGCTGAACGTGCGCGCGATGCTGCCCCTGACGGACCAGCCCGGCGCGGTGGAGCTCCTGCCGGGGGCGCGCTACCTGGCGAGTCCGTCGCTGGAGCTCTTCGCCCTGGCGGGCATGGGTGTGGGCTCGGCCCCGGGGACGCCGCTGTTCCGGCTGATGGTGGGCGGTGCGTTCGGCAAGGTGGTGCCGACGCGCGGGCCCGGTGAGTCATCGGTGCGCTGCGAGCCGGGGTTGGTGAAGACGCTGACGGACCCCATCCAGGAGTGCCCCGGCTCCGACGAGGACGGGGACGGCATCATCAACAGCGTGGACCGCTGTCCGCTGGTGGCCGGAGACGCGGCGCGCGGAGGCTGCTCGGCGAAGGACTCGGATGGAGACGGCATCGAGGACACGCTCGACGAGTGCCCGGACCTGAACGGCCCTCCCGCGCGCAATGGCTGCCCCATGGATGACAAGGACAAGGACGAGGTCGAGGACAGCAAGGACCGATGCCCGGAGCACGCGGGGCCGGCGGACAACGAGGGCTGCCCGGTGGTCGACTTCGACAAGGACGGCATCGTGAACGACAACGACGAGTGTCCCAACGAGCCGGGGCCGCCGGAGCGCAAGGGCTGCCCGGAGATGGACTCGGACAAGGACGGCGTGCCCAACAGGTTGGACAGCTGCGTGAAGGACGTGGGCGCGGCGAACAACCTGGGCTGCCCCGCGAACGTGCCGCCGCTGGTGGAGATCAAACCGGGCCACCTGGAGCTGTTCGAGCGGATCTACTTCGAGGCCTCGGGCGTGGTCATCCAGAGCCGCTCGCTCGAGCAGCTCAACTGGGTGGCGCGCATCGTGAGGGAGCACCCGGAGCTGCCCATGGTGGTGGTGGGTGGGCACACGGACCTGCGCTCGCCCCTGGATGCCAGCCGGCGACTGTCGCAGGCCCGCGCGGATGCGGTGCGCCAGTACCTCATCAGCAAGGGGGCTCCGGCGGACCGGTTGATGGCCGTGGGCTTCGGGAAGACCAAGCCGAAGGTGTTCCCCGAAAACACGTATCAGGACCGCGAAGAGAACCGTCGCATCGAGTTCAAGTTCATCGACCCACAGGAGTCGCGAGGAGCGCTCCCCGCCGATGGGGCCGCGAAGCCAGGAGACGTGCGCCAATGAGGACGCTGCTGATGCGAGCGCTGTTGTGGGGCGTGCTGTTGCTGTGCGGCACCGCGAGCGCGGAACGGGACCGGTTCGGGCTGGGCGGTGGAGGCACGGCGAGGGTCTTCTCCACGGCGGGCTCTTCGCACAAGATCAACAGTCATACGAAGCTCAACGCCAATGCCAACGCGGGGACGGACACGCTGGTGCTGCTCGGGGCGCTCCCGGAGCTCGCCAACACCAACCTGGTGATGGTCATCCAGACCACCGGGTTGAGCCCCGCGCCCGCGCCAGGCACGAGCACTCCGGTGGACTTGTCGGCCGGTGCGACGCCCACCGTGGGACATTGGGAGTTCGCGCAGATCAAGACCGGGGGCCCCACGTCGACTTCGCTGACGCTCACCGCGCCCCTGGTGCACAGCTACAAGAGCGCGGGCGCGCAGGTGGTCACTGTGCCTCGCTACGGAGCGGTCACCGTCAACTCGACCGTCACCGTCACTGCGGACAAGTGGAACGGGAGCTCGGGCGGCGTGCTGGCGTTCCTGGCCAATGGCCCGCTCATCAACAACGGAACGATTCAAGCAACAGGGCTCGGCCTTCAGGGCGCCACCTTCGCCGGTGATGCGAACGGCGGTTGCGCGGGCTCGGACCTGGGCAATACGGGACGCCGGGGCGAGGACGTGGTTCCCGCACCGGGGGACTCGCGCGACAACTCCACGAATGGTGGAGGCGGGGGCTCC